>JAJPZM010000312.1 GCA_021204335.1 Parabacteroides sp.
CCAGGGTTAAAACCCTGGGCTAGTTTGTTACGCCCTTACAGGGCTACACCGTCGCAAACATCGACACAAACACCGTCCCGAAACGTGGGTTGTTCCAACCCATGGGGCGAAAGATGTTTCGCCCCTACCCGGAAATTGTTTCATAATTTCCTAACATTGAACCTTTTTCTACACTTCATCCTTTCTTCTTTCAGATTATTCGCCTTAAACAGCAACGATTATAAATAAAAATCGTACCTTTGTGTAATTATTGTTGAATCGTTTTAAATACACCATGAATAATTCATTTATTTCTCCTTTTGCAAAGCCTGTATATGTGATGTTGAAACCGGTTGGTTCCGTATGTAACCTCGCTTGCGAATACTGCTATTACCTGGAAAAAGGGAAGCTCTATCCGGAAGTGAAAAATCATATCATGAGCGAACAACTGCTGGAGAAATTCATCAAAGACTATCTGGAATGCCAGACGATGCCGCAGGTGCTCTTTACCTGGCATGGCGGAGAAACGCTGATGCGCCCTATCAGTTTCTACAAAAAAGCACTCGAACTCCAACAGAAATACGGACGCGGACGGCAGATTGACAACTGCATCCAGACAAACGGAACGTTGCTGACCGACGAATGGTACCGCTTCTTCAAAGAAAACAACTTCTTGGTAGGCGTCTCGATCGACGGCCCGCAGGAGTTTCACGACGAATACCGCCGCAACCGCCAGGGACTTCCCTCCTTCTTCAAAGTGATGAAAGGAATCGAGCTGCTGAAAAAACACCAGGTGGAATACAATGCGATGGCCGTAGTAAACGACTACAACGTTGACTATCCGCTTGAATTCTATAACTTCTTCAAAGAGCTGGATTGCCATTTTATCCAGCTCGCCCCCATCGTGGAACGGCTGGCAGCGCATACCAACGGGACGAAACTCACTTCGCCCGAACAGCAGGATGCCGATATAAAGCTCGCTCCTTTCTCGGTCGATGCCGAAAAGTGGGGCGATTTCCTCTGCGCCATCTTCGACGAATGGCTGAAAGAAGATGTAGGCAATTATTATATCCAGCTGTTCGATGCGACACTCGCCAACTGGGTGGGCGAACAACCGGGCATCTGCACGCTGGCACGCACTTGCGGACATGCCGGCGTTATGGAGTTCAACGGCGACCTTTACGCTTGCGACCATTTCGTTTTCCCCGAATATAAGCTGGGAAATATCTATACGCAAACATTAACGGAGATGATGTACAGTCAGCACCAACTGAAGTTTGGCGCCGACAAATTCGACAAGCTCCCCACGCAATGCAAAGAGTGCGAGTTTCTGTTTGCCTGCAACGGTGAATGTCCCAAAAACCGCTTCCTGCACACAGCCAGCGGCGAACCGGGATTAAACTATCTGTGCAAGGGTTACAAGAAGTATTTCAAACATGTAGCGCCCTATATGGACTTTATGAAAAAAGAATTACTCGCCCAGCGTCCGCCCGCAAACGTGATGCAATGGGCCAGAGAGAACAGAGAGACTTTATAAAACAGCATGAAATACAACAGACGTGATTTTATTAAAACAGGAGGTATGGTTATGCTTGGTTCACTGGCAGTTCCTTCTTTTCTAGAAGGTTGTGCCGGTAGCACTGCTGATAAAGCTGCCGGTATCTCATTTGCATTAAACCATTTCGGTTTAAGCGAAAGCGATATGAAAAAAGTGCTGAATGCAGCATTGGAAAAAGGAGGAGATTATGCTGATCTCTTTTTCGAACACTCTTACCGTAACAATATCGGTTTGCAAGACGGTGCCGTCAACCGCGCATCTTCGAATATAAACTTCGGAATGGGCGTACGCGTCCTTTCCGGCGACCAGACGGGCTATGCATACGTTGAAAACATTTCGCTGGACGAAATGCTGAAAGCCGCCCGCACTGCCGCCCGCATCGCCAACGGAGCCGCAGGGAAAGGCCCGGCTAAACTGACGGAAGAACCTATCATCAACAATTTCTACGGCGTACAAACACCGTGGAACGAAATTGCCGTTAACGAGAAAACGCCTTACCTGCAAAAGCTGAACGACCAGATATTCGCACTCGACAAGCGTGTACACAAGGTGATGGCGTCGATGGGCGATACAACCTCTCATATTCTATTCTGCAATAGCGAAGGGCAGATGTATTACGATTATCGCCCGATGGTTACACTGGCAGCCGTTTGCATCATGGAAGAAAACGGAAAGATTGAAAACTCGTATGCCAGCCGCGCATTCCGCATGGGAGCTGAGTTTCTGACAGACGATATCATCACTGAAATAGCCCAGGAAGCGGTAAAGAAAACTTCTATTCTGTTCCAGGCAGTGAAACCCAAAGGGGGCGAAATGCCTGTCGTAATGGGTGCCGGCGGTTCGGGTATCTTGCTGCACGAAGCAATCGGGCACGCGTTTGAAGCCGATTTCAACCGCAAGAACACCTCTATCTTCTCCGACCAGCTGAATAAGAAAGTCTGCAACGAACATATCAATGTGGTAGACGACGGAACGATCCCGTTCAACCGCGGCTCCGTCAACATCGACGACGAAGGCGTGGAAGGACAGAAAACATATATCATGAAAGAAGGTATCCTGACGAGCTACCTGCACGACCGTATCAGTGCCAAACATTACGGCATCCCCTCAACGGGCAACGGCCGCCGCGAATCGTTCCGCCAGATGCCTATCCCCCGTATGCGCGCCACCTATATGGAAGCCGGCAACGTAACGGAAGAAGAAATGATTTCAACCGTAAAGAAAGGTATCTACGCTTCGAGCTTCACCAACGGACAGGTGCAGATCGGTGCCGGCGACTTCACCTTCTTCGTGAAAGACGGTTACCTGATCGAAAACGGCAAGCTGACGCAGCCGATCAAAGATATCAACGTCATCGGTAACGGCCCGAAAGCACTCGCCGACATCACGATGGTCGGAAATAATTACAAGATGGATAACGGCACGTGGACGTGTGGCAAAGACGGACAATCCTGTCCGGTCACTTGCGGTATGCCATCGGCTTTGGTTAGTAAACTTACAGTAGGAGGAGAAAATTGATATGATAACGAATGAAAATAAGAAACTGGCTCAGTGGGCGATGGAGTTCGCGCTGAAAAACGGTTGCCAGGCCTCACGTGTAAGTCTGTATAACGGTTCCAGCAGTTCATTTGAAATACGCGACATGAAGATTGACCGCCTGCAACAGGCTTCGGAAAACAGTCTGGTTATCCATCTGTTTGTCGATGGCCGCTACGGCTCTTTCTCAACAAACCGTCTGGACAAGAAGGAACTGGAAAAATTCATCCGCAACGGCATCGACTCGACCCGTTACCTGGCGGAAGATAAAGCCCGTACATTGCCCGATGCTTCCCTTTATTATAAAGGAGACGGTGCAGACCTGCAACTGATTGATCCGAAGTTCGACGCGATTCTTCCCGACGATAAAGTGGCACTCGCCATGAATACCTGCAACGAGATGATGGGCAAAGACGACCGTATCATTTCCGCCAACTCGTCTTACAACGACGAGAAAGACTTTAAATATATGGTTGCCAGCAACGGATTCGAAGGAGAAGCCAGCGGCTCCTCGTTCAGCCTGGTTGCTAGCGTCAGTATCCGCGGCGAAGGCGATGCCCGTCCGGAATCCTATTGGTACGACTCTGCGCTCTATTACGACATGATGATTAAAGAAGGACTGGGAACAAAAGCGCTCGAACGTGTCTTCCGTAAACTGAGACAAAAGAAGGTGGCTTCAGGCAAATACCAAATGATTGTGGACAACATGAACTCTGCCCGTTTGCTCTCTCCCATCCTCGATGCCCTTTACGGTTCTTCCATCCAGCAAAAGAACTCTTTCCTGTTGGATAAGCTGGATCAGAAAGTACTGGGAGATAAACTGACGTTGACAGACGAACCGCATCTGGTCAAAGCATCCGGTGCCCGCTATTTCGACGGCGAAGGTATTGCCACCAAACGGTTGCCGGTATTCGAAAACGGCGTACTGAAAACCTATTATATCGACACCTATTCCGCCAACAAGATGGATGTGAAGCCGACAATCGCTTCTCCTTCCGTCCTGACCATGCAAATGGGCGGCAAAGATACAGAAGGCTTGATCACGTCTGTCGACAAAGGAATCTTGGTTACCGGCTTCAACGGAGGTAACTGCAACAGCACAACCGGCGACTTCTCATACGGCGTCGAAGGTTTCCTCATCGAAAAAGGAAAGCTGACACAGCCTATCTCTGAAATGAATGCCACTGGCAACATGATCTCCTTATGGAACAACCTAACAGAAGTAGGAAACGACCCACGCCTGTTCTCAAGCTGGCGCATCCCCGCCCTATTGTTTGACGGAGTTGATTTCAGCGGATTGTAATAGTTATAAAAGAAAATAATATAC
>JAJPZM010000330.1 GCA_021204335.1 Parabacteroides sp.
ATTGATAACTGTGACATTGATTTACAACATATATTCCAAATGATTAGTTACAAACCCAATATAGCATATACCAGCTTTTCAAACGCCTTAAATGGAAAAGGGTTTAGATATAGATTTATTTACTTACTGAATTGGGAAATTACAAGTAACGAAGATTTTAAAATGTATGTAAACATTATACTTTATACCTTCAAACATGATTTAGGAGTAAAATTTATAAATGACTACATAGATACGAGTTGTTACAGCACAGCACAACAGTTTATAGGAAACGCAAAAGCTAATTGTGAGCTAAAGCTCAATCGGGATTATTATTATACTAAGGAGCTTTTTAATGAGATAATAGAAAATATAGGATGGTGTACTACTTTGTTGGATTTGAATAAAAAGAAAGAGAGAAGAGAGACAGTTACTAAAATTGAACAAAATAGTACAGTCAAGGAACTTATGAGCCAAATTCAGAACTTTGATATAACAACATATCATCCAACTTTATCTAATATTGAAAAAGCAAATCTGGGTGAACAGTCTATATATACAGACGTAGAAAAACAAAACATATATCAAGTCAAGTTTCTATTAGACGAAAACCATAAAGAAATAAAAGTTCCTAAAGGGGTAAGAAACAAAGTTCTTTTTTATCAAGCGATTGTAATTAGAAATTTATCCCCTGATATTTCTTTAATAGAACTAACAAAATCGTTGTGGTGGTTATATGAACACAAATACGAAAAAACGAAAGACTTTAATCTAAATGATATTTGTCATATCGCAATTCATGTAATGGAACTTAATAATAAAACGGACAGTTTTGAGAAGGCAGGAAAACGTAAGTACCTCATCAACCCTAAATATAGAAATATAACCTTAGAGCAAAAAAGAAAGGCGTTAGGGGAAGCTATGAGGAGAAAGCGAGACAATAAGATTTTAGGCAACTACGATTGTAATAAAACAGTATCGGAAAATGCAAAAGATTTAAGTGTTTCGAAAAACAGTATTTACAATGCATTAAATGAAAATGGAATAATGCTTACACGAGAAAGCAAATTCCAAACTTTCACAAATATTTTCTTAAGCAACCAAGACGCAAGTATAAGAGAACTAATGAAATTAACGAAGTTATCAAGCAAAACAGTACAGGCTTACAAAAAGCGTCTCATAGATAAACTTGTTAGTTCAGAAAATATGAAAGATTATGAAATCGCTTGAAATTCTTGAAAAAATTTCAGAAGGGCCTCAGAAGAAACCGTATGTTGAGGCCCATTAAATAGTTCATCACAATTTAAGAGCGGGGCTCTGGCTATCTCAAAAGTATTAACATTATTTATACACACTAATATCTCCCAGATAAAGACTTAAATATGTTTCCCATATCTAAAACCCATCATTTTTCGTACCAAATCCCGTACCAACAAAACAAAATCCCTTGCTAATTTATTCATTAACAAGGGATTTGAAATTTGCTCTGTTGTCTCACGAGGATTCGAACCTCGACAGACAGAACCAAAAACTGTAGTGCTACCATTACACCATGAGACAATCCGGCGCTTTATCTAAAGCGATGCAAAGGTAAGAATAAATTCTTACCCTGCAAGCGTTTTTCGCATTTTTCTTATTTAGCGATCAGCAGGTAATAGTTCTTTTTACCTCTCTGAACCAATAAGTATTTATCGTCCAAAAGAGAAGAACAGTCGATAACTGCTTCTCCGTCAGCGAGCTTTTCTTTGTTTACGCTGATACCGCTACTCTGCACCAGTTTACGCATTTCACCTTTTGAAGCGAAAACGGCAGCCTTTTCTGTGAACAGGTCGATTGCCTTCACACCGGCACTCAGCTCGTCGCGGCTGATCTCAAACTGAGGAACGCCATCAAATACGGCCAGCAGCGTATCTTCGTCGAGCTTCAGCAAAGATTCGTGTGTAGAGTTACCGAACAGGATATTGGAGGCTTCAACAGCAGCTTCGTAATCTTCCAGTGAATGAACCATTACGGTGATTTCCTTCGCCAGGCGTTTCTGCAACGGACGCAGATGCGGAGCGGCTGCCTGTTCTTCTTCCAGAGAGGCAATCTCTTCCTTACCCAGGTCGGTGAAGATCTTGATATATTTTGCTGCATCGGCATCGCTTACGTTCAACCAGAACTGGTAAAATTTATAAGGAGATGTATAACGGCGATCCAACCATACATTACCCGATTCGGTTTTACCGAACTTACCGCCATCGGCTTTCGTGATCAGCGGACAGGTCAATGCAAATGCTTCACCACCCAGTTTACGACGGATCAACTCCGTACCGGTCGTGATATTTCCCCATTGATCGGAACCACCCATCTGCAAACGACAACCTTCGTGTTCATACAGGAACAGGAAGTCGTAGCCCTGCAACAGCTGGTAAGAGAATTCAGTGAAGGACATACCCACACTCGATTCCGAGCTAAGACGTTTCTTTACAGAATCCTTAGCCATCATATAATTAACAGTTAGGTGTTTACCGATGTCGCGGATAAAGTTCAGGAATGTGTATTCCTTCATCCAGTCGTAGTTGTTTACCAACTTGGCTGCATTAGGAGCATCCGAATCGAAATCCAGGAACTTAGCCAACTGCTTCTTAATACTTTCCTGATTATGACGAAGCGTGGCTTCATCCAGCAGATTACGTTCTGCCGACTTCATTGAAGGGTCTCCGATCATACCGGTGGCACCACCGACCAGAGCGATAGGACGGTGTCCGGCACGCTGCAAATGCTTCAGCATCATTACACTAACAAGGTGTCCGATATGTAATGAATCGGCCGTCGGGTCAATGCCTACGTACGCAGAAGTCATTTCTTTCTGTAACTGCTCTTCTGTTCCGGGCATCATATCATGAATCATGCCCCTCCATCTTAATTCTTCAACAAAATTCATCGTTTTAATTATAGGTTTATATTGAATGCGGGCAAAGGTACGACTTTATAATTGAAAATGGAGAATCGGAAATAGAGAATTATTTGATACTGCAAGGGTTAGTTACTTTCGTACCGGGGATTAACGGACAAAAGGGAATATATTTTGTACATTTCTTTCCAAGGTAATGACAAGCTCCTCAAGGGATATATGCAAGGATGTGGCGATCTGGCGGTAAACGGAACGGATATCGATCTCTTTATCATCCGTTTCTGCCAAAAGATAACCGGGCCATGCTGCCTGCAGAGCCTGCGAATTAAAATGTTCTCCGAAAGAAAGATAGAATCCTTGGTGTATCAGTTGCCCGGCGAGTTCGGCATTTCCCCGGAAGCCATGGACGATCCAGGGCATACGAGGCTTCACCGACCTTTTCATGGCGATCAGTTCAGCCCAGGCTTTTACGCTGTGGATGATAAGAGGTTTGTCTGCTTTCTCGGCCAATAAGGCTTGTTCCCGGAAAGTGCTTTGTTGTATATCTAAAGAGGCTTCCGCCAATTTATCGAGTCCTGCTTCGCCGATAGCAACAACGGAAGGATCGGAGAGAGCAGACTCCAGGAGTGACAGTTGTTCGCGTACATTATATATATACCAAGGATGAATACCCATCGAACACCATTGTGCCGGCAAAAGCAAATCGCCCTCATCCTTTACAATCGTATTGATAATAGCGATATCCTCCGGATGAACCGGTGGCTGATGCGTATGTATATCGTAGTAAATCATATTTACGGTACCGGATCATACCCGCTTCCACCCCAGGGATGGCATCGGAGCAAACGTTTGACAGCCAGGTAAAGTCCTTTTATCGGCCCATACTTTTTCAGGGCTTGCACAGCATATTCGGAACAGGTTGGTGTATACCTGCACGATGCCGGTGTCATGGGAGAGATACAGTATTTATAGAAATAGACCGGCAACAGAAGGAGTGTAGTAAAGAATTTCTTCATTATTCCTTGTCACGTAATATCCGGATCGCTTTTGTCATCGCCTTTTCCATATCGGTAAAAGGATGGATTTCCTTATCCAGATAAAGGAATGCGACAAGCATGCGTTTGTTTTTCTCTGTCAACGGATCGATCAGATCGTATTTACGCACCCGGTAGGCTTCGCGCACCTGGCGCTTGATCAGGTTGCGTTTGACGGCACGTTTGAATCTTTTCTTGGGAACACTGATGAGGATAGAAACAGGAGCCGACATATCTTCCTCCAGCGATAAATAAACAACCCGCAGTGGAAACGCTACAAACGATTGCCCTTTTCCAAATAACAGGTCAATGTGACGTTTCCACGACAGGCGCTCTTCTTTTGAAAGGGTATACCTTCTATTTTCCATTCTTTTTGTTTCCGCCCAACTCTTTCTTCAGATACAAATCCAAAGCAGCCGTCATCGAAGGCGCTTCGGGAGTAGGTGCTTCCACATCCAGCCTGAGGCCGGCATCCTTTACGGCTTTTGCCGTAGTAGGACCAAAACAGCCGATCTTTATATCTTCCTGTTTAAAATCAGGGAAGTTCTTCAATAACGAAGAAATATCTGAAGGACTGAAGAATACCAGCATATCGTAATCGAATTTTTCGTCTTTAGCGAATTCGTTACTTACGGTTCTGAACATGACAGCCTTTGTATAACTGATTTTCTTTGTTTCCAGCATGGCTATCAAGTCTTCTTTATGCACGTCCGAAACGGGCACAAGATATTTTTCTTTTGCATGCTTTGCAACGACAGTTATCAGATCTTCTGGCTTCCCGGTCTGACCATAAAATATTTTACGCTTTCTGTACACGATATACTTCTGAAGATATACTGCAATAGCTTCCGTCATACAGAAATATTTCATAGTTTCCGGAATGGCTACGCGCAGTTCTTCACATAAGTGGAAAAAGTGGTCAATAGCTGTACGGGCGGTAAAAATTACGGCCGTATGATCCAGAATAGAAATTCTCTGCTGTCTGAACTCTTTGGAAGAAAGAGCTTCTACTTTAATAAAGGGACGGAAGTCGATCTCGACCCCGTATTTCTCTGCAATGTCGAAATACGGTGACTTCTCGGATGCAGGCTTCGGTTGTGATACTAACAACTTTTTGATGTTCAATGCCATAGAGTACTCGTCTCAATAAAGTTATACAAAAAAAATCATACCTTCGTACAAAAATATGAGGGGTAAGATTTCTTGGGTGCAAAGGTACAAACTAATATATAATAATCCGACATTATTCTTGTGAAATATCCGTATTGTTTTATAAATTATTACAAAACGACACAAAAAATAGAAAATACAAAACATAATTACGGGAGCCAATGTTATATTTCCTACGAACATTAACCACACTACCGGAATATATAACAATATGCCCCAGAATCCCATAATGGCATTATAATTTTTTTTCCAAAATTTATATTTGTCGGGGGCGGCAAAGACAAATCCGAGCAAATAATAACATAATTGTTTGAACTGGAAGAACAGGAAAAGTATAAGGAAGATAAACGCGATTGAAAAGAGAGCGGCATTTTCTCCCAAATGACTGATCGCCCCATTTGTACGGGCGATGGCAAACAATGCGATACTACAAAGGAACAGCGCCTGGAATAGCATGAAATTACGGAAAAACACACCGCTTTTCCCGGCTGTATCGTCAAAAAGGTTTTGCCGTTCTTTCAGGTACACGACATCTTTCAGCATCTTTACGAAATGCTGAAAATTAGCCCTGAAAATAAAAGCAAAGGCAACCAACAAAGACACTACCAGCGCGAAGACCATGTCATCCACCAACTGTCCGTCCCATAGCCGAATGCCTACATATCCTTCAAACATATCCATCCATTGCGATTTAGGCTGGCAAAGATACAAAAAAAGCGTGCATCCGATACAGCCGGCTACACGCTTCGTTTATTTCAAATGACATTAAATCAATATAATGCTTCTTTTATGATTTCTCCTACCGTAGGATGCGGGAAAACGGTCGAACGGAGTTCGTCGGCTTTCATGCCTTTCTCGATAGCCAGGCCGGCAATGACGATCAGCTCCGAAGCGGGGTTACCCAGCAGATGGGCTCCGATGATCGTTTCATCTTCGGCCAGTATCAGTTTGCAAACGCCGTTGCCCTGTTCGTTTTCTGCCACGAAACGGCCGGAAAAAGCCATAGGGATTTTCTTTACCGTATAGGGAGTTCCTTCGGCTTGCAGTTCTTCTTCGGTCTTGCCTACGCCTGCAATTTCAGGATTTGTATAGACAACACCCGGTATGGCTTTGTAGCTCATGCCGTCTCCGGCTTTTCCCAGAAGATGCTTAACGGCTACTTCCGCTTCGCTTACGGCCGTATGGGCTAGCAAGGAGAATGCCGTAATATCGCCGCAGGCGTATACATTGGGCAGGGATGTTTGCATAAACTGGTTTACTTTTATTCCATTCCGGAAAAGTTCGGGCGACAGTGTCTCCAACCCGAAACCTTTGGTTACAGGGCGGCGACCGACGCTGAGCAATACTTTCTCACCGCTGATGACAAAGCTCTCGCCGTCTTTCTCGACAGTGACTTCGCCACCATGTACAGTTGTTACTTTATGTCCCAGGTAGAACTTAATGCCTCTCTTGGCATATTCCGCCTGAAGCATTTCCGATAATTCTCTATCCATCGGGCCCAGAATCTTATCCAACATCTCGACCACATGCACTTCCGTTCCCATGCTATTGAAGAAAGAAGCAAATTCCATACCGATCACGCCGCCGCCGATAATCACCAAAGAGGCGGGAAGCTCCTTGGTTTGCAGCGCTTCACGACTGGTCCAGTAGTCCGTTTCAGCCAGTCCGGGGATGGGTGGGATTACTGTTTCCGAACCGGTACATATCAACAAATTGGCTGCTTCATACGTTTCTTCTCCGCAAGCAATGGTTAGGGTTCCGTCGGCTGCACGTCCTTTGATTTCAGCCTCGCCGTTGGCAACCACCACGCCATGCTCCGTCATTTTCATGCGGATACCGGCAGTGAGTTTCTTCACCACTTTGTTTTTGCGGGCAATGATCTTGGGAAAATCAAAAGTCGGGTTCTCGGCTTTTACGGCATATTTCGGTGCATGTTTGATCGTGTCATACACTTTGGCAGAATAAAGCAACGTCTTTGTCGGCACACATCCTTCGTTCAGGCATACGCCGCCCAGCGCGTTTTTCTCGAAAAGAACTGTGGAAAGTCCACCGGCAGCCGCTCTTTCGGCAGCCGTATAACCGGCGGGTCCTCCACCGATTATGGCAACATCATATTTCATGTGATCAGATTTAATTAAGTATTATATATTTTGTTTGTTTCTTCTCATAGCAGTCCGGCATTGCTTCTTATTTCAATGTCGGGATTGAATTTCTTCAGCAATTTTACAAACTCCCTTTCATTTTGGGGAGAGATAAGCATCCACATCTTCCCCTCTTTCCAGATCACGATCCTGTCCAGCGACAGGGAATAACTGAAGACGGGCAGGATGGAGGGTTGTAACGCTTCGATATCGGCAATCGCTATTTCCTTTTTGGGGAAGAAGCCGAAACGCAACAGCAACATACCGTTGGCCGTAACCACATAATAGGTATTGAAGAATATATGCAACACCAAGGCACTGGCAACCAGTGAGAGAACAATTGCCATCACATTCTGATGCAGTACGGATACGACGCATACAATTGCCAACATGATAACCAGCAGATGGTACCACCATCCGATTTTAGATTTGAAGACTCTATCCATTTCACGAATTTTCGCGCAAGATAGTCATTTCTTCATTTACTTGTTGTAAAGCGTCCACAAAACCTTTCGAATCTACCGGATAAACTGTGTTTGTATATTCTTTATCTTTATAGTCTGTATCAAAAGAAAATACGCTGCCACTTCCAAGCGACAGCGTACCCACTTAAACCGACCTGACAAAAAGTATCATGAAGCGGAACAAAAGTTTCTACTGGAAGAAACTATTGTTTCTCCCTAATGAAACTTCTCAGGACAAGCAAGGTTTATTTTATTTCTTCCAGGACGGAATAGGATTGCAGTACATTATTATTGTTATATTGTTCGCTGCGGACTACTCCGATATTGGGAGCATACCATTCGTATCCGTAACCTTCAATCGTTTCTTTCGGGGAGCGCGATTTGATTTTGTATTTTACTTTCGTGCAGTCGAATGTACCGGCCGGAGTGGTTACCTGTTCGGTCATTACGTATTCGCGGTCGTAAATCGACACATTCTTTCTGTCTTTCCGATTCTTCTTCGAGTAAATATTGGTGACTGCATCGTCGAAATAGACATCGTCAGGGGAAGCTCCTTTTGCCACGCTCGGATAATTGATTACGGCATCGGTAGCTGCCACTGCGGTGTTGGTAGTAGAAACGAAAGACGGGTTGGAAAGAACCTCTTTCATATCCATAAAGAACTCGCCGTCCTGGCAAAAAGCTTCAAGCTCGCCTTTGTCGACGACTGTCCCGCTATTGTTGGTGAATACGTAATCGGCCTCGACTTCCAGACCGGATTGTTTGCTTTCTACCTCATCCACGACGTATGTCATCACGCCCGAAAGGTTGCCTTTCGCATCATAACTCTTTTTCACCAGTTTAGTTCCTTTTGTCGTAGGGAAAAAGAATGTACAATCTTGTGCCATAGCCCCGCCTGCCAATAGGGAGGCCAAAGCTAACAGTAAAACTTTTGATTTCATATTTATAACGTTTAAGCATTAATAATAAGCCGGATATCCAATGTCTAGTAAAAACAGGGGAAACCCGCGAATGTTTAGGCGCTTTCATTTAAAAATAGCAAAAGAATACGTATTTAGGGCGATTTGGACACCTGAATGGTACAACGATAAAAGTTAATTCATAACTTTGGCGGTCTAAACAGTTATATCTTATGGTACAAAGATTCGATTTCTTAGTGATAGGTTCCGGTATTGCAGGAATGAGTTTCGCTCTTAAAGTAGCCAATAAAGGAAAAGTAGCCCTGGTATGCAAAACCAATCTGGAAGAAGCCAATACTTATTTTGCACAAGGTGGCATCGCCTCGGTAACAAACCTGATCGTTGATAACTTCGACAAGCATATTGAAGATACAATGATTGCCGGCGATTGGCTGAGCGACCGGGCGGCGGTTGAAAAAGTAGTGCGCAACGCCCCTCAACAAATCAAAGAGCTGATTAGCTGGGGAGTCGATTTCGATAAAGATGAAAAAGGGAACTTCGACCTGCACCGCGAAGGCGGCCACTCCGAATTCCGAATCCTTCACCATAAAGATAATACGGGAACCGAGATTCAGGACAGTCTGATCAAGGTAATCCAGAAGCATCCCAACATTACAGTCTTCGAGAATCATTTTGCCATCGAGATACTGACCCAACACCATCTGGGCGTAACGGTTGCCCGCCAAACGCCGGATATCCAATGTTATGGTGCCTATATTATGGATCCAGACGGTAATATCGACACTTTTCTCTCGAAAGTAACTCTGATAGCAACCGGTGGTGTGGGAGCTGTTTATCAGACGACCACCAACCCGTTAGTAGCAACCGGCGACGGTATCGCTATGGTTTATCGTGCCAAAGGGACGGTAAAGGATATGGAATTCGTCCAGTTCCACCCGACTGCTTTATATCATCCGGGCGACCGTCCGTCTTTCCTGATTACGGAAGCGATGCGCGGATACGGCGGCGTTTTGCGTACGCTCGACGGTAAGGAATTCATGCAGAAATATGATAAACGTCTTTCGCTGGCTCCGCGTGACATTGTTGCACGAGCCATCAAGAACGAAATGGATACGCGTGGTGACGACCATGTTTATCTGGACGTTACTCATAAAGATCCGGAAGAGACAAAGAAGCATTTCCCCAATATTTACGAAAAGTGCCTGAGCCTGGGTATCGACATTACCAAAGATTATATTCCGGTAGCTCCGGCCGCGCATTATCTTTGCGGAGGTATCAAAGTCGACCTGGATGCCCGTTCTTCCATCGACCGCCTGTATGCCGTCGGCGAATGTTCGTGCACAGGCCTGCATGGTGGCAACCGCCTGGCTTCCAACTCGCTGATCGAAGCTGTTGTTTATGCCGATGCCGCCGCCAAGCATAGCTTGAGCATTATCGATTCATTGGAATATCAGGAAAATATACCACAGTGGAACGACGAAGGAACGACTTCGTTGGAAGAAATGGTATTGATCACCCAAAGCGTGAAAGAAGTAGGGCAAATCATGAGTACGTATGTCGGTATCGTTCGTTCCGACCTGCGCCTGAAACGTGCCTGGGATCGTTTGGATATTATCTATGAAGAAACGGAAAGTCTCTTCAAACGTTCCGTCGCCTCGAAAGATATCTGTGAATTGCGTAATATGATTAACGTAGGCTACCTGATCATGCGCCAGGCTATCGAACGCAAGGAAAGCCGGGGGCTGCATTATACATTGGATTATCCGCCGGTGAAGAAAGAGCAATAAAATAAAAAATATTTCATCTCCTTGCTAGGGATTTTCAAACTTGTGTTGTCTTTTATATAACAACGATAAAAACAACACAAGTTTACCCATACATGGATAAGGAGATATTACAAAGATACGTAGAAGGAAATGTCAGCACAGAAGAAATAATTGATGTTGTCGACTGGTTGGATGCGGATGAAAGCCACGTCAGGGAATTTATGGCATTACATAAATTGAACGACATCTCCCTGCTGAACCAACCGGATGCGCAGATCGATATCCCAAAGAAAAAGAAAACAATCTCTTTCCGTAAGATCGGTTATGAGCTGGCTAAGATAGCCGCTATCCTGATCCTGTTCTGGGGAGGAACGAAGTTGTTTGAAACCAATCCTAATCCGGTAGAGGAAGAACCGGTTACCTATCAAACCTTATATGTTCCGGACGGGCAACGTGCGGAATTGGTATTACCCGACAGCACACGTATTTGGCTCAACGCGCACAGTACGCTCGTATATCCCACCCGTTTCGGAAAAGACGTCCGGCAAGTCGAATTGAACGGGGAAGCCTATTTCGATGTCACCCATAATGAGAAGCAACCCTTTGTTGTAAAAACCTCCCAACTGGACATACAGGTATTAGGCACAGAATTTAATGTGACAGCCTATTCCGGTTCTCCCGATTTGGAAGTGTCCCTGTTAAGAGGATGTATAGAATTATCCTCACCCAGTCTTCCTTCCAATTATCGGATGAAAGAGAAAGAACATATTAAATTGAAAGACAACAAACTGGTTGTCGACCACATTAAAGATTACGATTATTTCCGGTGGAAGGAAGGTCTTATCTGCTTCAACAACGAGTCGGTAGCGACAATCATTGAAAAACTCAAGCTATACTATGATATCAACATCGAAGTGGACAATCCCAAATTCATGAAAAGTCGCTATACCGGCAAGTTCCGCACAAAAGACGGTATAGAGCAGGTATTGAAAGTATTACAGATCGAGCATAAATTCACTTACAAAAAGAATAATGACCTGAATTTAATAACTATTAAATAAGCATGCCTATGAAATAAGAAGAATAACAGCAAAAAATTAACCGGATCATGCTGCAACACGATCCGGTTATAACAGTCAGTACACTGACACAATAGCGAATTGAATTTAGTACCAACTTTCAATAATTTTCAAAGTTATGAAAAAAACCTATAGGGGAAAAGTATGCCCTATTATTACCAAATTTTAAACACATATTCAGAGTTATGAAGTTGACCTTTTTATTATTTCTGCTATGTATCTCAAGTGTTTGGGCAGATAATGCCAGTTCTCAGACGACTAAAGTAAATATCCAGGCCGAAAATATGCATACGAAGGATATTATCAGTCAGATCGAGTCGCAAACCGATTACTTGTTTGTTTACAATTATGAAAATGTAGACCTGTCGCGGAAAGTATCGCTGAAAGCTTCGAACATTCCGGTTGCCGAAGCCCTGAAAATCATCTTTAAGAACTCGGATGTGGTGTATGCCATGGAAGGAAATAATATCCTGTTGATGAAAGATGAGGTTTCCAACCAGCAGAACGGCAAGCGGATAACCGGTAAGGTAACCGATTCGAGAGGAGAAGCCATTATCGGAGCCAACGTTGTAGAGAAAGGAACTACTAATGGAACTGTAACTGATATTGATGGCGCTTATTCATTGGAAGTACCCAATAATGCCATTCTGCAAATCTCATATATAGGATATCTGACGAAAGAATTTGCGGTAAACAATATTAAATCGGGAGATGTGAGCCTGATAGAAGATACGCAAAGCATTGAAGAAGTGGTCGTAGTCGGCTACGGAAGCCAGAAAAAGGGAGAATTGACATCCTCCATCTCGAGTATCAAAAGCGAATCTTTCGTAAAAGGCGCCGTTCAGGATGCTGCCCAGTTATTACAGGGTAAGGTCGCCGGTTTGGGTGTTATCCTACCTAATGGCGACCCGACGGCAACCACACAGATTATGTTGAGAGGGGTGGGAACTTTGCGTTCGGGTACATCGCCTCTGGTTATTGTAGACGGTGTTCCGGGCGACCTTACTACGGTTGCTACCGAAGATATTGAAAGTATAGATGTGGTAAAAGACGGATCTGCCGCCGCTATCTATGGTACACGTGGTAATAACGGCGTTATCTTCATTACGACCAAGAAAGCAAAGGGAGAAATGCCCTTGTCAGTAGACGTACAGGCTTATGTTACCACCCAGCAGGTAAAGAAAAAACTGGATATGATGACTGCGGGCGAATATCGCGAACTGGTCAAACAGAACATCGTAGGTGTAACCGATTACGGATACGATACGAACTGGCAGGATGAGATTTTCCGTACGCCGGTATCGTGGGTAACGAATGCGAACCTGAAAGGCGGCACGCATAATACGAACTATATTGCGAATATCAACTACAAATCTTCCCAGGATATCATCAGAGAATCTGATAATAAAGTATTAACCACCCGTCTGGAAGTAAACCACAGCATGTGGGACGGCTTGTTGAAATTCAACTTCAACATTATGGGACGGGAGCAGAAATATCGTCTGCTGACTGAAAAGAACAATGAAGATGATGGTAGCTACAAAACGAATTTCAATGGCGACATCTATCGAAATGCATTAATCGGTATTCCGACAGAAAGACCGAAAGATGACAATGGAAATTGGATAGAGCATACCGAAATCAACGAGTATTCAAATCCACTCGCATTAATATATGAAAGCAACGGAGAGAATAAAAATACACAACTCCGAACATTTGGAACAGTTACACTGACTCCTATCAAGCAATTATTCGTAAGAGTATTAGCTTCCCGTACCACCTATAACGAAAGTCAGGGATATGCAGAAAGCAAGAAGCATATTTCGACTATCCGCGATAGCAAAAACGGTTATGCGTCTAAAAAAAACGGTTGAAAACAGAGACAATTTGTTGGAAATAACCTCTCAGTACAAAGAACGGTTTGGGTTGCATGATGTAACAGGATTAGTGGGTTATTCTTACCAGAATAATATTTACGAACGTTCGGCTATGGCCAACTGGGATTTTCCTTCAGATCAATATACCTATAATAATATGGAAGCCGGTGCTGCACTAAAGAGAGGTGAAGCAAGCCAGGTAACCAATAAACAGGAAAATACGCTTATCGGTTTCTTTGCGCGTGCCAATTATAATTGTGATAACAGGTATTTATTATCGGCCAGTATCCGCCATGAAGGTTCGTCCAAGTTTGGTGAAAATCATAAATGGGGTAATTTCCCGGCGTTTTCTGTTGGGTGGAATATGTACAACGAATCATTCATGGAAAGTACGAGAAATCTTTTAAGCTCATTGAAATTTCGTGCAGGTTTCGGTATAACAGGTACAGTTCCTATTCCGGCTTACGTATCACTAAGCCAGTTGGGAACGGGTGGTAACTTCCTGACTGCCGACGGATGGGTACCGACAATCAAATCGTCATCCAATTCGAATCCGGATCTCCGTTGGGAGAAGAAAGAAGAATGGAATGTCGGTGTAGACTTCGGCTTTTTAGACGAACGTATTACCGGTAATATCGACTTATATCAGCGTAAAACCAAAGATATGTTATGGGATTACCAGGTAGCTAAACCGCCTTATCTGTATGATAACATTCTTGCTAACGCGGGTAGCATGGAAAATAAAGGTATTGAAATCAGTTTGAATTTTATACCTGTGCAAACGAAAGATTTTATATGGAGCAGTACGGTAAACTATTCCACTAATAAAAACAAATTATTAACACTTTCCAACGAGCAATTCCAGTTAAAAGCCGGATTTATTGATGCAGGTCATACAGGCGGACCGATACAACAAACAACTCACCGTCTGATGGTTGGTGGTAAAGTAGGCGATTTCTATGGTTTTAAAGTAATTGATATCGATGATAGCGGACGTTGGGTCATAGAAGATAAGGACGGAAACGCAAAACCTATATTAGAGCAGCAACCGGATGATAAAAAGGTGATCGGAAACGGTTTGCCTAAACATTTCCTGAGTTGGATCAACAGCTTCAGTTATAAAGGTTTCAATTTATCGGTGAATATGCGTGGCGCCTTTGGCTTTGATGTGTTAAATATGCCGCTGTTATTCTATGATAATCCTATATTCCTTGCTCGTGGAAATCTTTTAAGCACTGCTTATAAACCTAAAATAAACGGTAAAAGCTTGAGCAATCTTCAGGAATTGCAATATGTCAGCTACTATGTGGAGAAAGGTGACTACTGGAAAATAGATAACATCACTTTAGGCTATACATTTAACCTGAATGATAAGATATTGAAAAAAAGTCAATCTATATTTTACCGGAAGTAACTTATTTACTATCACAGGTTATAGCGGATTGGATCCGGAAGTAAATACAAGCGGGCTGAATCCGGGATGCGATACACACGAACGTTATCCTTCTACACGTTCATTTACTTTAGGAACTATACTTACATTCTAATTTATTAAAACAGAGAAATCATGAATAAATTAAATATATATCTACTGATATTTGGTACAACGGCTCTCTTAGCAACCACTTCTTGTACCGATCTGGATGAAAATGTCTATTCTTCTATCACCGAGAATACTTATAATTACGTACCCGGTGATGCGACCAAAGCAGTGGGAGCTATTTATGCCAACCTGCGTGGAATGTATACTCCCGGCAACCGTACGCAAGAAATATCTTCTGATGAAATCATCATGCCTGCCAATATGGTAGGGGGATGGGATGATGGAGGCGTTTATCGACGTATGCATCTTCATCAATGGAATTCGGAACAGACATTGATTCTCGATTTGTGGAAAAATCAATATACCGGAGTCCTTTTAGCCAACCAGGTATTGCAACAGTTGGAAGGTAACGTAATGCCCTTTGCTCCCAATGAAAGCGAGAAAAGGTTAAAAGCGGAAGCTCGTGCCTTGCGTGCTTATCACTATTGGATTATTATGGATAATTGGGATAATGCACCGCTGACTACCGCTGCAACCAACGAATTGCCGGAAAATTCAAACCGCCAGGAAATGTTTGAATTCGTAATATCCGAGCTGAAGGAAATCATCAATGATTTGCCGGCAGATAAGACAAACGACACATACGGGCGTTTTACCCAATGGGCGGCTCATGCTTTGCTGGCGAATGTATATCTGAATGCCCAAGTATATATAGGAACACCCATGTGGGAACAATGTATAGAAGAATGCAATGCCGTCCTTAATTCGGGAAAATATGAATTGGATGCAGATTACAGGACACCTTTTGCAGCTCATAACGAGAATTCGTTGGAAAACATTCTGGTTATTCCTTATGATGCCGTCTATGGCCATGGGTTTGAATATTATAGAGATGCTTTACACAAAGCCAATAAAGACACTTATAATCTGGAAGCAACCCCAAGCGGTACAGGTTCTTATAAAGGCGTACCGCAATTTATCGATACCTACGATCCCGATGATGCCAGATTAGATGCAACCTGGCTGTCCGGTCCGCAAATGCAGGCAAACGGAGAACCTTGTATCGGCTTTACCGACTTGAGTAACAAACCGCTGGTCTTTGAAAACAAAATACCTAATGGTATACAAGTAGGAGAGGGGGGAGGATTAAGATGGTTGAAGTACGAAATAGAACAGGGTGCACGAGCATGGCTGAATAATGATTTCGTTATTTTCAGATTGGCGCAAGTTTATATGATGAAAGCCGAATCTTTATTACGTACGGGCAAATACGATGAAGCGGCACAGTTAGTTACAACTGTAAGAACAAGAGCTTTTAAAGATCATCCGGAAAAAGCAAAAGTGGCAGGTGCCCAACTTCAGGGAGCTTCTTCTTATAAATATGGAACAGTGAGTAATTATGTACTGGCTCCTCAAAACGTAAACTTACCGGAACAGTTCGGACGTTTCTATGATGAACTGGGTTGGGAGTTTGCTGGTGAGTTTATGAGAAGACGTGATATGATTCGCTTTGGTACTTACACGAAAGTGCAATGGTTATCTCACGAAGGTAGCAATGACTATCGGACTGTATTCCCAATTCCTCAACGGGCTTTGGATTCTAATAATAAATTGGTACAGAATCCGAATTATGTCCAATAATCAGTTATCATAATTTTTTAATTGCTCCCCCTTGTGGGGAACATAATTATAATCTGCATATGAAACTATTATCTAATATCAGACTTACTTGTGCATTCGCTTTATTATTCCCATGCACAGTGTTATCACAAAAAGAAAAGCCCAATTTCCTCTTATTTTTGGCAGATGATTGTACTTATCGTGATTTAGGTTGCTATGGAAGCGTAGATTCCCAAACACCCAATATCGATAATTTTGCGAAGGAAGGAATGCGTTTTACGAACTGCTTCCAGGCAGTAGCGATGTCTTCACCTACCCGTCATAATTTATATACAGGGATATGGCCTGTTCGCTCCGGGGCTTATCCGAATCATACTTTTGCCAATAAAGATGTAAAGAGTATCGTACATCATTTGCAGCCGGCCGGTTATAAGGCCGCCCTGATCGGTAAATCGCATATATTGCCGGAGACTGTATTTCCTTTTGATTTGTATGTCCCCAGCTTGGAAGATGGGGGGGGGATAGATTATAAAGCTGTCGATCGTTTTATGAAGGAGTGCCGCGATTCCGGCAATCCTTTTTGCCTGTTTGTCTGTTCAAATGAACCACACTCTCCCTGGACTAAAGGAAATCCTGGTATGTTTGATAAAAATAAGATAACTTTACCACCTTATTATGTGGATGTACCGGAACTTCGATCGGATTTTATCTGCTATCTGGCAGAGGTAAATTACATGGATGGTGAATTCGGAACGGTTCTGAATATACTGGACGAAAACAAATTGAAAGATAAAACAGCCGTTGTCTTTCTCAGCGAACAAGGGAATGATATGCCTTTTGCTAAATGGACTTGTTATGATGCGGGTGTTCATTCCGGTTGTATTATCCGCTGGCCGGGACATATAAAACCTGCATCGGAAAGTGAGGCCATTGTGGAATATGTGGATATTGTTCCTACATTTTTAGATATGGCCGGGGCTAAACCTGTCGCAAAACTAGATGGAGAAAGTTTTCTTCCTGTTTTGAAACAAGAAAAGAAAGAACATAAACAATATACATTTTCTATTCAAACATCACGTGGAATATATTCCGGCGGACTGTATTATGGAATTCGTTCTGTGGCAGACAAACAATATCGTTATATTATAAACCTGACTCCTGAAGCTACTTTCAGCTGCTATACAGTGGAAAGGCCTTTCTTTAAAAAGTGGAAGGAAGTATCTGAAAAGGATGAAGAAGCAAGAAAATTAACTACCCGTTATCAGCACAGGCCCGGCGTTGAGTTTTATGACATTAAAAATGATCCGAATTGCTTGCATAATCTGGCGGATGATTCAAAATATGCCACAGAAATGAAACGATATGCAAAAGCATTGGAAGCCTGGATGATTGAATGTGGGGATAAGGGACAACAAACAGAATTGGAAGCTTGGGATCACATGACGGATGACAAAAGTGGATTAAAAGATAAAGTACAAAATAAATAATTTAGATGATGCAAATGAATAAAAGTTTACTGAGTGTCGGCTTATTGCTATCCGGCGTAGCCCTCTCCGCTCAAAATGAGAAAGACCTAATATTATTTATGTCTTTGCTGATCAATTGAGGGCGGATGTGCTGGGGTACGCTGGAGATACAAAAGCAATCACTCCTAATATTGACGGCTTCGCGAGGCAAGCCGTCAATATTGGAAATGCTGTTTCGGTAACGCCGGTTAGTGCGCCTTATCGTTCTTGTCTGTTTACAGGAAAATATACAAGTTCGACCGGGATGGTTATCAATGAAATTAATATGAATCCCAACCACCGGACAATTGCCCATGTGCTGGGTGATGCAGGTTATAATCTGGGGTATGTCGGCAAGATGCATTTAAACGACCAACATCGGCGCAGTTATAAAAAAGGACCTAAAAGAATGGGCTTCGACGGCTACTGGGCAGGATATTCCTTTCACCATGAGAGTTATACAGCCTATTATTATACGGATGACGAGCAAGGCAATGAAGTCAAAGTAGACCTGAAAGGGCAATATGGGCCGGAAGTATTTACTACGCTTGCACTCGATTATATGAAGAAGGCTGCCAATCAAAGCGAACCTTTTGCCTTGTTCCTTTCATGGAATCCGACGCACGATCCCTGGATTAGGGAAAATGTACAGGAACATTGCTACGAGAAATTCAAGAATACCCATTTCGAATTGCCTGAGAACTTTAAAAGTACTCCTGACAAATACATGGACCGTTATCCGCAAGAGTTCTTTGCGGGGGATAGTGCATGGAGAGATTCGTTTATTAAGGGAGACGGTTATCAGGAAACAATGCGTTGCTACTATTCGATGGTCAACTCTATCGATGAACAGTTCGGACGTGTATTAGCAACGATAGACAGTCTGGGAATTGCAGATAATACAATTGTCGTATTCACTTCCGATCACGGCGAGATGTTTACTTCCCAGGGACGTATGTATAAGCTTACATTCTATGACGAAGCGGCACGCATTCCATTTTTAATACGGTATCCTCAATTACATACCCAGGGAAAAAGCGATGTATGCCTCAATACGCCGGATATTGCTCCGACTCTTTTAGGGCTGGTGGGACTAAATAAAGAAATTCCCAAAGAGATGGAAGGAGAAGATCTTAGTTTTATCCTTAGACATGAAAACGGAGAAGAACCCTCGTTTGCCTTTATGCAAGGTATGGGACATACATATCAGTGGAAAGATGATTACGAATGGCGTGCCGTACGTGATAAACGCTTTACATACGTAAAATATCTGCGTGACGGATCGGAAGTTCTTTTCGATCGTGAAAAAGATCCGCACATGAAACAGAATGTGATTGAAAAGAAAGAATATGCCCAGGCACTGAATAAGTTGCGTACGGAAATGGCAGGTAAGATGAAAGAGTTAAATGATGAATTCAAGCCTTGCACATGGTATAAAGAACACTGGATGTACAAAGATTACAGTATCAAAGCTGCTGCACGTGGTGAATTCGGTCCGTTGCCTCCTGTTATCCCGTATAGGACAAATGATTAACTTTGTAAAAATTACTCAATTCAAAGAAGTATGAATAAACTAACAAAGCTACTTTTAGCTTCTTTCGCAACTATTGCGATTGCTTCGGCTGCTCCTGTCGGAGAAGGACCCGCATCAGGAATTTACCCCAACAATCGTTATCCTTTAGTTCAAAAGCCTTATATCGAGTTGCCTCTGGGCAGTATCAAGCCTAAAGGCTGGCTTTTGGAAATGCTCGAACGGCAGAAAAATGGGGCATCCAGCCAAATGGATATCCTCTATCCGGAAGTGATGGGACCACGTAACGGATGGTTGGGTGGAGACGGCGACCAATGGGAGAGGGGACCTTACTGGATCGACGGCTTGTTGCCGCTGGCCTATCTTTTGGATGATAAAGAACTGAAGCAAAAAGTTCAGCCCTGGATAGAATGGGCTTTGAAAAGCCAGCGTGAAGACGGTTTCTTCGGCCCCGCTAAGGATTATACGCCGGAACCCGGACTTCAACGGGATAACTCCGCCGACTGGTGGCCCCGCATGGTGATGCTGAAGATCCTGCAACAATATTACTCGGCAACGGGAGACAAACGGGTGGTCGATTTCATGACCAAGTACTTCCGTTACCAGTTGGCTACACTGCCTTCCACACCTCTCGGTAACTGGACTTTCTGGGCTGAATATCGTGCCTGCGACAATCTTCAGGCTGTGTATTGGCTTTACGATATCACCGGAGAGCCGTTCCTGCTCGACTTGGGGAATTTGTTGCATAAACAAGGCTATGATTTTGTCGACATGTTCCTCAACCGGGATGACCTGACCCGTTTCGGTTCTATCCATTGTGTCAATCTGGCACAAGGCATCAAGGAACCGGTCATCTATTATCAACAGGATCCAGACAAGAAATACCTGGATGCAGTGAAAAAAGGATTCGCCGATATCCGGAAATACAACGGGCAACCGCAGGGAATGTATGGCGGCGACGAAGGATTGCATGGGAATAACCCTACCCAGGGTTCCGAATTGTGTTCGGCCGTAGAATTAATGTATTCACTGGAAAAGATTATGGAGATAACAGGCGACCTGGCATTTACGGATCATCTGGAACGGGTAGCCTTTAATGCCCTTCCGACCCAGATTACCGACGACTTTATGGATAAACAATATTTCCAGCAAGCCAACCAGGTCATGAATACGCGCCATGTGCACAATTTCTATGAAGATAACAGCCATGCAGGAACTGATATTATATATGGAACACTGACAGGTTATCCCTGCTGTTTTTCCAATATGCACCAGGGCTGGCCTGAATTCACCCAAAGCCTGTGGTATGCGACACCGGATAACGGCATTGCCGCATTGGTCTATTCTCCTTCGGAAGTAACGGCTGAGGTTGGTAACGGCTGCAAGGTGAAAATTACCGAAGATACCTATTATCCGATGGACGGCAAAATCCAGTTGACAGTTCAAATTCTCGATAAAGCGAAAGAAGTCGCCTTTCCCCTTCATCTACGTATTCCGGGATGGTGTAAGGAAGCAACTGTTACGGTCAACGGTGTTCCGGAAACGACTGCTAAAGGGAATAGTGTTGCCGTGTAGGCTAAGTAGCCGACGCCGTGCCATATTACTATGGTCGGTTTTCGAAAAC
>JAJPZM010000041.1 GCA_021204335.1 Parabacteroides sp.
GTTATAACAATAACATGGATAATGATGCATTTTATTACTTTCGGTACATTCTGGAACAGACTACTACTTCTAATACAATAAAGAAACAATATAGAGAATTAGCTTAGGATGCTTATAATGGACTGGCTAGTTTAATTTGGAGTGATTATGACTATGTGTGGGAAGTTAGTAGTGCTATACTTGCTCGTTATAAGGATATGTTTGAGAGGAATTGATCAATGGTTATTATTGCACAAAACGTTTTGATATCTTACTAGTACCCCTTAACCCCAAAAGCTATAGTATCTAACCCCAAAAGCTTAGTACTTTAACCGCAAGGCCTCTTGCTTTTTGAAAATATCACCCCGACGATGTCCCATTGTCATCGGGGTGATATTTTTTATGACCTCGGCGATAAATCGGGTGGTTGCGTTTTTTCATAACAATTCGCAGGGAAACGTGTTTTTCTCGATTATATGTCCTATCTTTGGAAAAGTAACCTTAAGTACTATTAAACAATGGCTGTAAAATATAGATTACGTAAACGTCCGACTAATCTGTCCAAAGATATCGAAGATGGTTTTTATCCGCAAGTGATCCGCACAAGTAATGTCGATTCGAGGGGATTGGCATCCTATGTGACGGGCGATAAAAGTTTCCGCTGTGCCGCTATGCTCGGGGCGATCGAACAACTCAAGGAAGGGGTCATCAGTCTGCTGGAAGATGGCAACAGTGTGTCGATCAACGGGCTGGGGGCTTTTACCCTGACTGCCCAATCACGCCTGGTGAAAGATCCCAAAGAGATACGCGCCGGTTCTATTTCTGTGAAGGATGTTGCATTCAAGGTCTCGCCCGAGTTGATGGGTCGCCTTAAATCCGTAACTTTTGAAAGAGAATAACGTATGATACGTACCGTCAACCTGGATATCCGGAAGGGAGAATACCTGTCGGATGCCTTGCGCCGGAATGGCAAGGAAAATATACCGACACGAGTGATCCTGAATAAGGTGTTGCCGGGGTTGGGAGCCACCTATTGCGAGATCATGTCGGAGCGTTCTTCCATTATCATCGAGCCGAACGTGCCGGTGATTGTCGGGAAGACGGAGAAACATAAGAACCTGCTGGGCGTTTATCGTGGAGTCAAGACCGATGAGGTGGCTCGCCATATCCGCAAACATCCTGTCGGCTGCAAAATCATGGTGACGCCCGAAAGTTTCCGGAAAGTGAAGCAGGCGATGGAGGATGAAGGTGTCGATATGTACAATGACTTTTTTATGTTGTTCGACGAATGCGAGAAGATCATTCAGGATAACGATTTCCGCGAGACGATAGGGGCGCCGCTCGACGACTTCTTCCTTTTCCGGCAGATGGCTTTTGTCAGCGCCACACCGATTCTTCCCCGTGATCCGAGGTTTGAGGAACATGGTTTTACCGAACTGCGTGTCGTGCCGGACTATAATTACCGCAAGCCGCTTCGCCTCATTACGACCAATAATGTGGTGGAGACCTTGGCGGAAGTGCTGACCGAATGCAAAAGCAAAGTCTGCATCTTTGTCAATTCCATCGATACGATCGAATCGCTCTATAAGGAGATGGCGGAGTTGAAAAATTCGACGACCTTTTGCAGTACTCAGGGAATAGCGAAGCTGAGAAATCTGAGAGACCGGAGTACGCACGACCGGATTGCCGATCTGAAGCGGTATAACTTCTTCACCAGCCGTTTCTTTTCAGCGGTCGATATCGATGTGCGTTGTAAGCCGGATATCATTCTGCTCTCCGATCTGTATGGGGCAGAGCAGTCGGTGATCGACCCGCGAACGGAAGCGATACAGATTGCCGGGCGTTTCCGCAACGGTTTCCGTAGTCTGACGCATATAGCCAGTATCAAGCTGTCGTTGGAAGCAATGAATTCGTCCGAGGTGGACGAGTGGCTGTCGAGTGCCCGGCAGGCCATGACGGAGATTCGTGAAAAGAGCAAGAAGGATAAAAGGCGCGGATATAGGGAAACTTATATGGAGGCGGCTGTTAATCTTTCCTATCTGCAGTTTGTTTATCAGAATGGGAAAGATGATTATTTCCGGCAGGATAATTTCCGCGAACAGGAGCGGGTGAAGAGCTTGTATCGTTCGGCCGACAACTTATTCAATGCCTATCGTGATGTCCCGTTCTTTGAAGTTTCGCATGAGGACAAGCAGTATCCGTTGAATGATAACGACCGTTTGGCGCGTCACCGTCAGACCAGCCGTAAGTTGCGGCGTATGTTCCTGCTCGAACAGTTTGAGAAGATCGCTTACCTGCGTTTCTCGGCCGACGAGAAAGAACAGGATCGGTATAATCGTTACCTGTCGCGTATGCTTTCGTCCGACTATGATTGCATGTTCCATGAATGTTATCTGCGCAAAGGGGCTGATTATATCCGCAGCATCGACTTCAAAGACAGCGAAATCAAACGGGCGGTGGAGGAGGCCGGCAGCACTGTTTTCCGCAAAAAGCAGCAGGTGAAGGAGATTGTGGAGAAGCAGTTTCGGATCGGAGAGGTTTATATGGGTTCCGATATTTCAGTCATCTTGTCGGCGGCTTACCGCAAAGTGGGATTGCCTGTCAATAAACGGGTAAATACTACCGTTCTCAAAGAATATTTCGAATTGAAGGAGGAGCGCACGAATGCTGTCCGTTATATACGTATCGTCAAAAAGAAGTAAATGTTAACGGTGACAAACAAAAGAGAGAAGATAGGTACTTTATAACCCCGGTTGTAAGGCTATTCCTGTTTTGTGAATTGATAATCATAGGTGACAAACTTTTTGCTGTCCCCTATGAAATAAAGAAAGAGTTGTATCTAACGACACAACTCCTCTATATATTAACTCCTGTATCCTATTCCCACTCGATTGTAGCATTGGGTTTGGGAGACATATCGTAGCAGACGCGGTTAACGTTCTTAACCTCTTTCAGGATACGGTCTGTAATCTTCATCAGGATAGGCCAGTCTACCGGTTCGATAGTGGCAGTCATGGCATCTACGGTGTTGACAGCGCGGATAATGACAGGCCAGTCGAATGAACGGGCATTGTCTCTGACACCTACCGATTTAAAATCGGGAACGACTGTGAAATATTGCCATACCTTCTTATCCAGTCCGGCATTCTTGAACTCCTCACGTAAGATGGCATCCGATTCCCGTACTGCTTCCAGTCTGTCGCGGGTGATGGCTCCCAGACAGCGTACACCTAAGCCGGGACCGGGAAACGGTTGGCGATAAACCATATCATAGGGTAAACCCAGTTCAAGGTCGCAAGCGCGAACTTCATCTTTAAACAATTGACGCAGAGGTCCTACCAACTCGAATTTCAGGTCTTCAGGCAGACCGCCTACATTGTGGTGGGATTTGACCATCTTGGCTGTCTTCGTTCCGCTCTCCACGATATTCGGGTAGATTGTGCTCTGGGCTAAGAAGTCGATACCATCCAACTTGCGGGCTTCTTCTTCGAATATCCGGATAAACTCGCCACCGATAATCTTACGCTTTTGTTCAGGATCTTCCACGTTCGCCAGCTTATTCAGGAAGCGGTCGGTAACATCTACATATACCAGATTTGCTTTTAACTGGTTTTTGAATACTTCGACAACATCTTCGGATTCGCCTTTACGCATCAAGCCATGGTTTACGTGTACACAAACCAGCTTGTCGCCGATCGCTTTCAAAAGCAACGCTGCGACTACGGAACTGTCTACACCGCCCGACAACGCCAGCAATACTTTCTTATTACCTACCTGTCGTCTGACAAGTTCGATCTGGTCGTTGACGAAGTTCGTCATATTCCAGTTTGCTTCGGCTTTGCAAGTGTCGAATACGAAAGATTTGACGGCTGCTTTAATAGCTTCGACATCGTTTGTAAACTCGGGCAATTTCACTTCGCACAAGGCTTTGTCGTGACCTGCCGCCATTACGGGGATACCTATATTATAGATACCCGGATTCACGTCGATCTCTACGCCATCGATCACATGGTTGGGACCGCCATTGATAATGATACCTTTTACGTTGGGCAACGCTTTTAATTCTTCCACTGTAATGTCATGCGGGTAAATCTCGCTGTAAACACCCAGCGCACGGATCGCCCGGGCCAGTACGGTGTTTTCATGACTGCCCAAATCCAGGATAACAATCATATCTTGTTTCATGCACACTTTGTTTTTATTGATTTTACATTTAGTTATACCAAAGGCAAAAGTATACTTTTTTTTAGATTTGCACAAAATAAAATACAGGTTCATACGAAATGGGGCAGGCAAAAAAATAGCCCCACCGGAAGTGGAGCTATCTATTTAAGTTCTAGTAAGAAACGAATTGTCTCTTATTCCCATTTGATAATTTATTAACCTTAATTTTCAGACACTTAAGTATATTTGTC
>JAJPZM010000216.1 GCA_021204335.1 Parabacteroides sp.
AAGTTATTACGTTTGCAACGTTTTAACATTCTAAGAAGTTGCCTTTTCCATCTCTTACCAAGAGACAGAATTCTTAAAGAAAATATTCGGATTCTGAGTTTTCCCTGAAATAATGTATTCGTTTACCTGATCCAATAGCAGATTATCAGTTGCTATGTAGATACGTGTCGTTTTCAATGAAGTGTATCCCATTCCTACCGAAATTATTTCTTCGGATATACCTTTCTTTTTGGCTGTGCTGGCCCAGGTATGGCGCGGCACGTAAGTGGTCAGATGGGTTTCCACCATTTCGCTGATCCTTTCCAGTTGCAGGTTTTGAAGGCGCAGGGCGCTTTCATATTTTTTATGCCCGCCATCGGGTGTCTCCAGTATCGGGAAAAGATATCTGCTTCCTTCCGAATGATAACGGTCTATCAACTTTTGCATCTCGGGAAGAATTTTGATGGACAGTTCCTGGCCGGTCTTTCTGCGGGAATAGACCAGGGTATTACCATTCCTGATATTTTCGCAGGTCAGGAAGGCGATGTCGATGAAAGCCATCCCACGGGCATAGTAGGAAAAAAGGAATAAATCTCTGGCCAGTGGGAGACCGGAATGGAGTAATTGCTGCTCCGAGAGTTTTTCCAGTTTGCGGATGACGGTTTCGTCGACTGCCCGTTTCTGTGTTTTCTCGATCCGGGTGTTTACATTCATGAAAAAAGGCCGCTTCTCGATCAGTCCTTCGCGTATCGCCTTGTTCAGGACAGCCCGAAGGGTACGCAGATAGAAGGAGACTGTGTTGGGAACCAGTCCGAGGTTGTTCAGATGACTTTCGTAGGCCATAACCAGGGAAGGGGTAAAGGCGCCCAATGTAAAAGCGGAGATGTCGGTAGGTGTGTCAGGACAATACTTATTCAGAAAAGAGGAAAAACTGTTATACAGGCTCCGGTAATGATAATGGGTGGCGGTTGCCTTTTGTTGTAAAAGGGCGATTTGCTTTTCCATATAGCCGGCAAACGACATGGGGGAAGTTTGTTCGTTGTAGGCGGCTATGATTGTTTCCACTGTGAGTGTATCGCTGTTTTCCTGCTCTTTTATGATCCGCCGGATTATTTGGCTTGCTTCTTCGATGCTGTTGGCCGTTTGGAGCAGGTAGGCGGCTCTTTTAGCGGTTGTGCCCGGCGGAATTTGCACTGCTTCCCGCAAATCGTCCCACTCTTCCTTATATAGCCGGAAGTCGAGGGGGATGCGTTTCGTTTTTCGTCGGGCAATCACCTGGATAAAAAAGAGGTTGCCTTGCCTGCGACGACAGACTTGCGTCGTTTGATCTTTACTGATGCATACGTCATAATATTCTCTTATTTTGATTGTGACAAATATTTGAAATGTATTGTTTTTCAATACAAATGTAAGAGAATGTTTTCAGCTTTGAAAGAGTGGTTTATTTATGGGTTTTCAATTGATAGTATTTATAACGTTCCAGCACTTCGCGAACGTAGTTGAATGTTTCCGAGCCGCGCAGATAACCATGTTTGCAGACCGGATCGTTGTAATATTCCGGATCGCTTTTCAGGCGGATATATTCAGCGACATTATCATCCCAGACTTTCGGGTTCTTTCCGTATTTCTCGGCCAAACGCTGGGCGTCGTACACATGTCCGATGCCTGCATTGTAAGAAGCGAGGGTAAATTTTATCCTTTCCTGCGGATCGGTTATTTCGGAAAAGCCCTGGCGGAACCTGCGCAGGCAATCGACACCGGTGCGGATTCCTACATCGGGATCTTTCAGTTCGTGGGGCGTAACACCAAATGCCTTGGCGGTATTCGGCATAATACCCATCAGTCCTTCAGCTCCTGCCCACGAAACAACCGAAGGGTTGAAATGCGATTCCTGGTAAGAGATAGACGCTAGTAGTTGCCAATCCCAGCCGATATTCTTGGAATGTTTTCTGAAAAGGTCGTCATAGGGGGAAATATGACCGTTCTTTACCGGCGGCAAATCTATAACCAGAGGTTGTTTTCCCAGTTCGAAATAGCGTTTCGTTACTGCTCTGAAAATATGAGTGCCTGCTTTATCGGAAGCCCAGGCGTTGATGGCTTCTGCCAGCTTCGGGCTTGTTTTGCGTACCAGCCAGGACGAGCGCTGCATAAAGCTGACTTTCAATGATACGTTGATGTTCCAGAAATAAGTCTTGTTTAGGCGGGCAATGTTATCGTTGCTGATGGTGTAGGGGATTTCTCCCTGCGAGACCATCGAGATCAGATCCTCAGTAGTGATCGTGTCTTTTTGGATATCTTTGATGTGGATGCCGCCGCCCAATTCCTGATCCAGATTTTTAAGCCGTTCGTAGTATTTTGTACCGGGCTTTACGTAGACGTCCTTTCCTATCAGTTGGGTGACATCGGTTAGGAGGGTGTCGCCTTTGTTGGCACGTTGCACCAGCACCTGGCTGGTCTGTGCCTCGCGTCCGCAATAGAGGTAATCTTCTTTTAACTGGTTGCTGACCTGGATTGGGTAGGCCACCACATCGGCTTCGCCGGCTTCCAGCATTTCGATCAGGCGGGTGGGGTTTTCGGCGACTTTGATGTTTAGCTTCAATCCCTCGCTGCGGGCAAAGTCTTTGATCAGGTCGTATTCGTAACCTATCGGCTCCATCTTATACTGGAAATAGGAGATAGAACTGTAAAGGGTGACGGCTGTGATCTCGCCCTGCGCTTTCAGCTGGGGAAGATCGGTATATACAAAATCGTCTTCCTTTTGCTCTTGCTTGTTGCCGTTACAGCTACCCAGAAGCAAAGTCAGAAACAAAAGGGAGACGATTTTCCTATACATTATTATATATGTTATTCTTTCTTTTCCAATAAAACGACATTCTCCACATGATGCGTATGGGGGAACATGTCGACAGGGCGAACCTTCTTTACATTATATTTAACGCTGAGCAGGCTTAAATCGCGGGCTTGTGTAGCCGGATTGCAGCTCACGTAAACGATACGCTTCGGCTCGGCAAACAGGATGGTGTTGATTACATCGTCATGCATACCGGCACGTGGCGGATCCGTAATTATAACATCCGGCCGGCCATGTTGGTTTATGAAATCGGCGGTAAGGATATCTTTCATATCGCCGGCATAGAACAGCGTGTTGTCGATCTTGTTCAGGGCGGAGTTTACTTTCGCGTCCTCGATGGCTTCGGGCACATACTCGATTCCGACTACCTGCTTTGCCTGACGGGAGACGAAGTTGGCGATTGTGCCGGTTCCTGTGTAAAGGTCGTATACCATCTCATTGCCGGTCAGTCCGGCAAATTCGCGGGCAATCTTATACAGATTATAGGCCTGTTCGCTGTTCGTCTGATAGAAAGATTTTGCTCCGACTTTGAACTGAAGGCCTTCCATCTCCTCGATGATATGGTCTTTGCCGCGGAAGACCAATACTTCCTGGTCGGTAATCGTGTCGTTGCACTTCTCGTTGATTACATATAGTAAAGAGGTGATTTCCGGGAATTGCTCGGCAACGTGCGACAACAAAGCTTCGCGGCGTTCCTTATCTTCGTAGAAGAAGACAACGACAACCATCAGGTTGCCCGTCGATGCCGTACGGATCATTAATGTACGGACAAAACCTTCCTGGTTGCGGAGGTCGAAGAAAGGATAGCCTTCGTGTGTCAGGCAATAGTCCTTGATACAAAGGCGGATGCGGTTGGATATATCGTCTTGCAGCCAGCATTTGTGTATGTCGAGCACTTTGTCGAACATGCCGGGGATGTGGAAACCTACGCCGTTCATGCAGTCGAACGTGGCGCCCGACTTCACTTCCTCGTCCGTCAGCCATTTCTTGTTAGAGAAGGTGTACTCGAGTTTGTTGCGGTAAAAAGTGGTACGTTCGGAGCCCAGAATAGGCAAAACCTCTTCCATTTCTATCTTCCCGATGCGGGTGAGATTGTCAATTACTTGCTTATGTTTGTATTTTAACTGTTCTTCGTAGGGGAGATGTTGCCATTTGCAACCACCGCAAACACCGAAATGTTCACAGAAAGGAGTAGCACGCAGCGGAGAATATTCATGGAAGTAGACAGCTTTCCCTTCGGCATAACTGTTTTTTTTGCGTGTGAGTTGGATATCTACCACATCGCCGGGAGCGACAAACGGGATAAAAACTACTTTGTCATTCACTCGTGCAATAGCCTTACCTTCAGCGGCTACGTCTGTAATTGTTACCTTTTCCAGCAAGGGTAACTGCTTCTTATTTCTTGCCAATTTTATCTGATTTTAAAATTTTCGCCACGCAAATGTACATATTTACTTGATATGATTTGTATGGAATGGTTGTAAAACATATAAAATAAAATGATTATCCGCATAATGTCCTATTATAAATTCTGGATTTGAAGT
>JAJPZM010000449.1 GCA_021204335.1 Parabacteroides sp.
TTTCTGTACAAAAATAAAATAAGCAAATCGATATTCCAATAAAATCGCCAAATTTAAAATAAGATAGTATCTCATATAAGTTCTGTCATATTTTAAATTGACGTAAATGTTATATCGTATTACGGCTCCACCACCACCTCAATACTATTTCCCTGTTCAAGCAGTTTCTTGGTAAAAGCCTGTATTTTGGCAGGAGTGATACTGTTTACGGTATCGACATATTTCGTGCAACCGTCGAATCCTTTATAATAATAGTTATCCAACGTATTCAGCCAGTAATCGTTCTCCTGGAGATTTTCGGCATGGCGTTTTAAGATATTGTCCTGCGTCTTCTTGAAATCTTCGGGACGTGGGCCGATGTCGGAAATACGTTTCAACTCATTGCGGATGATGGTGTTCATCTTTTCCCGTTTGTCAGGGTCGGTGTCGAAGTAAGCCTGGAGGAATGTTTGCCCTTTAGGAAAGGATGATATGCGGGCAGATGTTTGTACACCGTATGTGCCGCCTTCGTCTTCACGAACTTTCTCGGTATATACCAAGTCGAGCACCTGTTTCAGCATGGTGGCCGTAATGATGTTTTCCAGGTTGTAGTCCATCTGTCCGGAGTAGAAGTTTACGACAGAAGCTTTCGGCGTTTCCATCTGGCGTTTGAAGCGGTTCACGTAGTCGCCTTTACGGATAGCGGGGACCTCTTTCACGTTTGCCTGTTCGATTTTACCGTTGGCAGGCAAAGTCGCCAGGTATTGTTCTACCAGCGGACGGATGCTGTCGATATCGATATTTCCAACGAAAGTGAATACGAAGCCGGACGCATCGCTGAAACGTTCCTTATACATTTCCATAATGCGCGGATAACTGATATTCTTGAAATCGGTCGCATCGATGCGCATGACACGCGGGTTATTATTGTAAATCGCTTTCGTCAACGAATCGCTGAAGGCGACCATCGGGTTGAGTTCAAGATTTTTCAGCTGGGCGATCATACGGTTTTCAAACGACGCATACGCTTCTTCGTCCATGCGCGGAGCGGTGAAGCTGAGGTAGATCAGTTCGAACAGCGTCTTCAGGTCGGAGGGAGCGGCGCTGCCGTTCACATTCTCGCTATCCATTCCCAGCGAGGTAGTGCAGGATACTTTCTTTCCGGCAAGCATTTTGGTCAGGTCGGTAGCTGAGAAATTACCCAATCCGCCCAGGTCGATCACATCATTGAAGACTTTCAGGTTGTCGAGGTCTTTATTACCGAACAAGGTGCTTCCGCCCGGACAAGTCGCCGTCATAACGATTTCATCCTTTTTGAAGTCTGTGTGTTTCAACACCACCTTGATGCCGTTGCTTAGTTTCATGACGGTTGCCCCGAACAGCGGGTCTTCTTTCGATTCTGTTATCATGCCGGGTGCGGGCAATTCGGAAATCAGCGGTTCGTTGGAGAGGGTCTCTTTATAAGGGTCTACCGGAATGCGTTGCGCTTTCATAAAGTCGCGCAATAATTCTTCGTCGGTCGGATAGGTGATGCCCTCTTTTTCAGGTCCGGTCAGGCTGATAACGATATTTTTCTCACCGATCATATCCTGAATATAATTATTCACCTGCTCTACCGGAATCGCCTGCGCGATCTGGCTGATCAGTGCATATTCGGTTTCGATGCCCGGAATATAGCCGCCTTCGGTGAAATGGCGCACATATTCGTTGGTAAAGGTGCTGTTGCGCTGTTTGTCGCGGTCGTTGTAAAGCGACTCGTATTGTTTCAGTACGTTGATACGTGCCCGGTCATATTCCGACGGGGTGAAGCCAAAACGTTTTAGGCGTTCCGTTTCCGTAACCAATGCATTCATGGCCGAGTCCACTTCGTTATCTTTCACCAGTGCGGCAATCGACCAGGCGCCTTTCGTTTTCGAAATCATATAATCGCCGTCTGAAGCCTGGGCGGCAACGAACGGGGGATTCGCTTTCTGCACCATTTCATTGAAACGTTCGTTCATCATCGTTGCCGCTACGTTCTGGATATAATCTTTTACTAATCCGGCAATTGTCCCGTACATATCCTGCGGCATCTTGTCATGCTTATAAAAAATGGAGAGGATGGTGTTTGAAGCCTCTTTATCCGTCGCTACTGAAATCAGCGGCATATCGTTGTCGGGCACCTCGAACATCGGGCGCGGAGCCGGATTTACCGGAGCCGGAATGTCTGCAAATATCTTTTTGATAGCCGCTTCCATCTGGTCGACGTTTATGTCGCCTACAATAATGATGCCCTGCAGGTCGGGGCGATACCATTTGTGGTAATAGGCGCGCAGCTCGTCCGGCTTGAAGTTGTTGATCACATCGATCGTGCCGATCGGCATCCGGTTGGCATAACGGCTGTCGGGATAAATTTTCGGCAGCTGTTGTTCCCAGATACGCGCCTGTGCGTCCTGGCGCGTACGCCATTCTTCGCGTATCACGCCGCGTTCCTTCTCGATAGCCGAGTCGGCCAGCGTGATGAAGCCCGACCAGTCATGCAGGATCAGCAGGCAGGAGTCTACCGCGTTTTCGTTGGTGACCGGGGCGTTCATGATCATATAAACCGTTTCGTCGAAGCTGGTGTAGGCGTTGAAATTCTCGCCCATACGCATACCGATACTTTGTGTGAATTCGTCCATGCCCTTATTCGGGAAGTTTTTAGTCCCGTCGAAAGCCATGTGTTCCAAGAAATGGGCCAGACCGCGCTGGTTTTCTTCTTCCAGGATCGAACCGACGTTTTGGACGATATAGAAATCCGCCCGCTCTTTCGGCAGTTCGTTGGGCCGGATATAATAGGTGAGCCCGTTGTCGAGTTTGCCGTACCGTAAATTCGGGTCGACAGGTAGCGGTTGCAATTCCTGTTGCTGTGCAGCCAGTTGAAAGAGGCTGAAGAAGCTCAGCAGGAAAAAGATCAGAAATCGTTGTTGTCTCATTTGGATATTTATTTATTTACTTATTCATTATTAATCGGTAGGACATACATAACATGTGTTCCGCCACCTATTTTAGAAAGAACACCTTTCTCGACATAAAGTTTCAGGTCGGCAGTCGCACGATAGCGAGAACAGTCGTTCAGCTCGGCATAATCGGGTGTTGTGATACGTTTATTTCGTTCCAGAAATTCGAGCATCCGCTTTTGGCGTTCGTCCAACGTCAGCTTTTTAGGCGTTTTGACGTGTTCAAGCTCCGTATTTCTTAATTCTTCTTTTAGTTTTTCCGAGCAACGGAAATTCACGCCGTCCACCATCACCGTCATTTTCTTCCCGTCGGCGGACGGACGGGTGCGAAGCGAAGGCGAGAAATGCCCCAACTCCTCCAACTCCACATGTTGTCCATTATGCAGGGAGAGGTTGATTGCCCATACAAACGAGTCGAGCACAGCTTTGACGTCGGCCGAAGAGACGGTAGATCGTGCACAGACCATTTTACATAGATAATCCATTTTGACAGTGCCGCCCGAAATCGCGCGTGCGTGGCTCAATTTTTTTCATTGCGGCCTTTCGGCTGCGGTGTTTCATGGACTTTGAATTTGATTCCCATTTTTAATATTATGTTATACCAATGTATTTGAAAAATCACTGTGATGCCGTCCGTTTTTTCTGCCAGAGAAATTGCCTGTCGACAATTGTCGGCAAGCCTGTCGATAATTATGAGCAAGCTTGCCGATAATTGTGTGCAAGCCTACCGATAACTATCGGCAGCAAAGCGGAATGGGAACAAATATACGACACAATAGGAAGAATTGTTGTCGGATTCGATAATGATTGATTAAAGGGAGAAAATTCTCTGCCAATAATCAATGAGGTGGTTTACTAGCTGATAGCTGTTTCTCTAGCTCTTGATTAGCCCGAAGAAAAATAGAGGATAAGCTATCAATTTTCATTTGTTTAACCCATTCGTTTGTCATATTGATACTTTTTATCAATTCATCGTAATACAATGCGTTTAATCCTAATTGTAAAAAAGAATCTTTAGACAATTCTAGCTTATATCTGTTGTTTTTTACAACTAAGTGGTCATGAATCATTTGCAAATATATCCGCTTCAGTTGTACCTCTTCAGGCGTTAACAAAGAATCAGGTAAACGGTATATAGGTTTTAGAGAAAGAGTGTCTGCATTACTTCTGTCTGCTCTGATTTCTTCTGAGTATGACACTTTATTATCCTGTCTGTAACAAGCATTCAAAGCAAAAAGAACAATAACTGCAAATGCTACAAATAATAACTTCAAAAATGGATTTAACATATATATCACTTAGTGTATTATAAATTATCGTAGGAAGAAATGTCAAAAGTAACATAATTTAGGCACAGATTGCACGGATCCTATTCATATATTCATAAACTTGTTATGAATATAAAC
>JAJPZM010000137.1 GCA_021204335.1 Parabacteroides sp.
CCTTAATATTAAATATATTGAATGGTTAATCAACACTCTCTGATAAATATTACTACTTTATCGTATTTCTTTCTAAAGAAATTATTGTATCTTAGTTGGCGTATTTATGCAGAGAGAGATATGAGAAACAATTCAATATATACGATATTACAAATTCTATTTGGAATCAGTTTAACATGCTTTTCTGCTTGTAACTACCCCTATCAGAGAAACGCGAAACTACTGCAGGCAGAGGAACTTATGGAGACCAGCCCCGATAGTTCATTGGCTATACTCCAGAACATTGAATCTCCGGAAAAGCTTGCAAACAAGGATTATGCATTCTATTGCCTTCTACTGACACAAGCCCTGGACAAGAATTACAGCATTCATACTTCCGACTCTCTGATAAAGAAAGCAACCGCTTATTTCGAGCAGCATAGCGACGATGCGGCATTGGCATTGTCATACTACTATATGGGACGCGTCTATTCTGATATGCACGATGCTCTGCAAGCCCAACAATATTATCTAAAAGCACTGGAACTGGGAGAAAACCTAAACTCCCCCCCAACTACTTATCAGGATATACAACAGCCTGGGTACTCTTTACAGTTTTCAAAGTGTCTACGAAATGGCCCTTCCCATGTATAAGAATACGCTGCATCTTTTGGAAAACAGCGATGATTCCACATCTCGATCTTTCGCCCTGCGCAATATTGCACGTGTTTTCAGTCAAACGCAACAGCTTGACAGTGCTATCTGTTACTACCAACAAGCCATAAAAATAGCAACCCCACACACTCAATCGTCTTTATACAACGACCTGGGAATCTTATATATCAAAACAGAAAAGTTAGAAGAAGCTCATGAATGCCTTCAAAATGCAGTCCGGCTATGCAACAATCCTAAATTATTGCCCCCAATCTACTTAACATTAGGAGAATACTTCATAAAAACCAGGCAATATGATTCAGCGACCTGCTATCTAAATAAAAGTATCAAAAGCCCACTGCTCTACACACAAGCAGACAGTTTATATCTCTTTGCAGAAATAGAATACCAAAAACAAAATTACTCGAAAAGCATAGAGTATCTGAAAAGATATGAACTGTTAAACGATTCGATAACCAAGAACTCTCATTTCGAAAACATCCGAATGACGCAAAGCATGTTCAACTATCAACGTCTTACAGACGAAAAGAATAACTACGAAAAAAAGCTGCCAACAGGGTGATTGTAATCTATCAAATTCTCATTGGCACAGCTATCCTATTCATCATAAGTTTCATTCTGTACAAAAGAGATGAACAAAAAAAGAAAAGGCTGCTAGATTTGAAAGAACAGCTCTATAAACAAAGCCAGCAATACATTGAAGATAATAAACTGGAAATTGCAATGTTGGAAGAAAAACTATTTTCTGGTCAAGAAGCAATCAGTGAAGTTAAGAAACAACTACTCGAAGCTCAGAAACTAATGCTTGAAATGGAAAACAGGCAGATTACAATAAAGCAAAACACATTAAAAATATTGCAACAGGATTTCCGGAAATCTTCTTTATACATTAAAATAAATAAAGCAGAAAATGTGTTGACAAAAAGTGAGTGGTCAGAACTTGCTTTACTGATAGACGCTACTTTCTCAAACTTCACACAACGGATTTTAGAATTATATCAACGGATATCCACCGAAGAATTACGCGTTTGTTATCTGGTAAAGATCGGTATTCCTGTTAAAAAAATTGCAATACTGATGAGCGTGACAAGTTCGGGAGTATCCCAATGCCGCAGAAGATTATATAAAAAGCTAACAAATGAGCCAGAGAACGCAGAAAAGTTCGATTCATTCATCGCTGATTTCTAATATATTATAGCTTGTCATCATTTTGTCAACAAAAATATTAGGGACTTTAGGGCTAGTAGCATACATTTGTGATGCATTTTCAATTTATCAAAAAACAATTTAAAATCATCAACGTTATGAAGCGATTAATCACGGCTTTGCTCTTAATTGTATGTGGAGTATTTTGCATGCAAACAATGTATGCGAACGATATTGTAACTAAAGGTCAATGGGGACAAGAAGACATACGTTCTATCTTTCCCGCTCCCCCGACAGCCTCTGTTGAAGGAACAAACTTGACAATTCATTTTGTCCACCTTCTAAGCAACCTTACGGTTCAAGTTAAAGACAATACCGGCGCAGTAGTGTATGAAGAATGCATATCTGCATCTGAGCCACAAAGTTATACAATTCCATTAAATATTCAAAGTGGCGAATATACATTGAATTTAATTCATAGATATGGATGCCTGACCGGCTCATTTGCGATTGAATAACATTATACTATAACCAAAATTTATGTTTTTGGAGCAACTCGTGGGTGTGATTTAACCAGCCTCATATCTCGATCTCCTTTTCTCTCACGAGTTGCCTCCCATAAAACCAGAATTTTAACTATGATTTATCCACAAACCCTTCCCCCGTTACCAATATATTACGAATCAAACATGTTATAGGCATTCTAAAAGACTAAAAGAGCCTTTTACGGTTGGTTTCTATCAAAATATTTCCTAGTTTTGTGCAATCATAATTGATATAAAATAATTTGTTTGGATATGAAAAATCTGATTACGATAGCATGTCTTTTATTCAGCTTACCACTAATGGCTCAAACTAAAGTGGTTAAGAAAAACGCCGTCAAAGCTAACAATTTCGGTATCACTTACTCATTGCCGAAAACACAATTAATTGTGGACGCAGAAGTTACAAAGGTGACCTGCAAAGCTGGGCCTTACTACAAATATGCAGAAAAGTACTTGGGAGTGAAAGATGCCGTAACGGAAGACAATGTGTACTACGAATTGGGGAAAGTTTCATTGGTCAATAAAGGGATCCCAGACCCTGACAACACCTATATCGTTGAATTTAAAAGCGGTACGGTTGCTCCATACGCTTATTTAACAGAAGACGGATTGCTCTGCTCGATCAATGCCGAATACACCCCGGAAAAATCGGAACTCGAGACAATTAAGAAAAGCGGCCAGGGGCCGGTTAAAGTAACGGATGCTTCCGTTTTCTCCGAAGAACTATTGATGGCGGGATCCACTGCCAAACAAGCCGAAGTGGCAGCCAAACAGATCTACCGTATCCGCGAAAGCCGCTTAAATATCCTAACCGGTGATGCCGATAACCTTCCGCCCGACGGCGAAGCGATGAAACTGGTCATTCAGCAACTGGAAGAACAGGAAAAGGCTCTGACTAACCTGTTTACCGGTATTCTTACTAAAGAAACAACCCATTACGAAGTGGAGATTACCCCTTACGACAACTTGGAAAAGGAAGTATTATTCCGCTTTTCCAAACAGATGGGTATTGTAGACGCCGACGATTTGGGCGGCGTTCCGGTGTATATGAATTTGAAAGCTACCGAACGTGCACCGCTTCTGGAACCGAAAGAGGCCGAGAAGAAAGAGAAATCGCTGAAAGGCATCGTTTACAACGTACCGGGAAAGGCCAGCATCGAAATCAGCATGAACAAGAAAACACTCTATAAGGGCGAAGTCCAGATCACCCAGTTCGGATCGCAAGAGGGACTCGCTCCGGTGATGTTCGAAGATAAAAAAGCCCCGGTGAAGGTTTACTTCTATCCGGAGACAGGCGCCATAAAACAAATAATTCAATAATAATCTAATTCCAAAATTCTATGTTTGAAGGACAACCTAAAGGTTTATACGCGTTAGCCTTAGCGAATACCGGCGAGCGTTTCGGGTATTATACAATGCTCGCGATTTTTACTTTATTCTTACAAGCTAAGTTCGGCTTCACAGCCGCCGAGACATCAACCATCTTCGGTTCTTTCTTAGCAGCAGTGTATTTCATGCCGCTTATCGGTGGTATACTCGCCGATAAATTCGGTTATGGGAAAATGGTTACGACCGGTATCATCGTGATGTTTATCGGCTATGTACTATTATCGATACCCACACCTTCCGCTACAGGAAAAGCATTAATGTTCGGGGCTTTGGCTCTGATTGCCTGTGGAACGGGACTTTTCAAAGGTAACCTGCAGGTAATGGTAGGAAACCTGTATGATGCGCCGGAATACAAGGCTAAGCGTGATACTGCATTCAGTATCTTTTATATGGCGATCAATATCGGTGCCATGTATGCTCCTACGGCTGCCACGAAGATTACAAACTATATACTGGGTAAAGCGGGATTCACATACGTTCCGCAGATACCTTCACTGGCTCACCAGTTCCTGAACGGAAGCATTACAGAAGAAGGCGCCGCCACACTGAGCGGACTGCAGGCTGCCCAGAACTTTGCAGGAGACACTGCCAGCTTCTGTGCGACCTATATCGACAAGCTGTCGGAAGCCTATAATTACGGATTTGCAATTGCTTGTATCTCCTTGGTTATTTCGATGCTGATCTACGTTGTATTCCGCCCGACATTCAAACATGCGGATTACAACTCCAAGCAGGCAAAGCCGGCTAATGTACAGGAAGAAGAAATAAGCCCGGAACAGACAAAGGCCCGTATTCAGGCTTTATTGCTGGTATTTACCGTTGTTATTTTCTTCTGGATGGCATTCCACCAGAACGGTTTGACACTGACATTCTTTGCCCGCGACTATACGGCACAAGCTGTAACCGGTCTGGATCGTTTAGGATTCAACATTGTGAACCTGACATTCCTGTTGGTTATTGTTTACTCGGCATTCTCCCTGTTCCAGTCGAAAACAGGTAAAGGGAAAGGCATCTCTGCGGGAATACTTATCATTATGCTCGGTTTGCTGGGATGGAGCTACAGTTCGATGGACTCTTCCATTCATATCCTTCCGCAGATCTTCCAGCAGTTCAACCCGTTCTTCGTAATCGTGCTGACTCCGGTTTCGCTGGCAGTATTCGGTTACCTGACAAAGAAACAGAAAGAACCTTCGGCACCGCGAAAGATCGGAATCGGCATGGTGATCGCAGCATGCGGCTTCCTTATCATGGCATTGGGATCGTTGGGCTTGCCTACTCCGGCGACGGTGGAAGCAAACGGTATTTCTGCCGACGTACTGGTTTCTCCGAACTGGTTGATTTCCACTTATCTGGTATTGACGTTTGCCGAGTTGTTGCTTTCCCCGATGGGTATCTCATTCGTATCGAAGGTGGCTCCTCCTAAATATAAAGGTATGATGATGGGCGGATGGTTCGTAGCAACAGCTATCGGTAATTATCTGGTAGCTATCATCGGTTACCTGTGGGGCGGAATGCAGTTGTGGATGGTATGGAGCGTACTGATCGTATGCTGTCTGTTGTCGGCACTGTTCATTTTCTCTATTATGAAACGATTGGAAAAAGTAGCTAAATAAGAAGGACTCATGAAAAAGCAGCAGATATTTCATCCCGTTGCCCTCCGTTTTAAAAGATGGAGCAGGAAAGGATATGCTGCTTTTGTCAGTATCCAACGGGCTGTTACGATCGGGCAGCTTTCTTCGAACATATCGGAGAGGTTTCAGGTTAAGAATGGCTCGAATCACATGTCTGTATTAACGGGCAACCAGGCAAACCCAGCGGAAGAAGGGAAAACCGGAGAGCTGAAAGAGCAATCGGAAACAGACACCTTGCATCCGGTATTGCCGGAACTGCTTTTATTACCTATACAGACGGTTCAACAGGCTGTAGCGGCAGCTTCATCTGCCTATACATATATATTATAACCTAAAAGCGGGGAGTTTCAGCACAAGCTGGGGCTTCCCGCTTTTTCATTTCCTAAAGACAGTAGATATGATTGAGAAATTGAAACAATTAGCAATCGGAGGGGGAGCTATCGATGAAGAACAGGCATTGCTTCTCTCGCAATGTACGGATAAAGAAGCCCTGTACAAGGCAGCCCATGAAATTACCCGGCATTTTATGGGGAATAAGTTCGATACCTGTTCGATTATCAACGCTAAAAGCGGCAACTGTAGCGAGAACTGCAAATGGTGTGCGCAATCGGGATATTATGAGACGAAGGTGACGCTATACCCTTTGCTCCCGGCAGAGGAATGTGTGCGCCATGCAGTACACAACCGAAAGCAAGGTATCGGACGCTTTGCATTGGTCACCAGCGGAAAGAAACTTTCCGACGGAGAGATAGAGAAAGTAACCGGGATCGTACGGGATATTAAACAAGCCTGCGACATTAAGTGCTGCGCCTCGCTCGGATTACTGGACAAAGAACAGTTAAAGAAGTTAAGGGCGAGCGGGGTGGAAAACTACCACTGCAATATAGAGACAGCACCGTCCTATTTCCGGACATTGTGCACGACACATACGATCGAACAGAAGATGAAGACGATCAGGGTGGCGCGTGAAGAAGGATTCAGAATCTGCTCAGGCGGCATTATCGGCATGGGGGAAACGATGGAACAAAGGATCGAGATGGCGCTTTTCCTCCAACGGGCACACGTGCACTCCATTCCTCTTAATATGTTGCAGCCTATTCCGGGAACAACATTGGGCAATGTACCTTTATTATCAGAAGAAGAATTCATGGATACTATCGCGCTATTCAGGTTCATTAATCCGCAGGCTTATTTACGCTTTTCGGGAGGACGGGCTTTATTAAGCAGGCAGGCACAACAGAAAGCATTATACATCGGGATCAATTCGGCAATCATCGGCGACCTGCTTACGACTATCGGAAGCAGAGTGGAAGAAGACAAGGAGCTGTTCACAGAAGCAGGGTATTCATTAGCAGAAGATACCGACTGGGTCAGATAAAAACATGATAATATGACAACAGCAGAATTATTACAATATGACAGGGAGCATATCTGGCATCCCTATACCTCAACAATCGACCCACTGCCGGTTTACCCGGTGGACGGAGCGGAAGGCGTAGAAATCATACTGAAAGATGGAAAGCGTCTGATCGACGGCATGTCCTCCTGGTGGGCAGCGGTACATGGGTATAACATCTGATACTCAATAAAGCGGCGGAAGAATAACTGAAGAAGATGAGTCATATCATGTTCGGAGGCATCACGCATGAACCTGCCGTAGAACTGGCCAGAAAATTACTCGGCATCCTGCCTAAAGAGCTGGAAAAGATATTCTTCGCGGATAGCGGATCGGTGGCGGTAGAGGTTGCCATGAAGATGGCGATACAATACTGGCAATCGAAAGGGGAAACCGGAAAGCACAAGTTTGCAACCATACGAAGCGGTTATCATGGGGATACCTGGCATGCCATGTCGGTATGCGACCCGGTAACGGGAATGCATGGGATATTTGCCGGCAGCCTTCCGGTACAGTATTTCATTCCGCAGCCATCTGTTAGGTTTGCAGAGGAATGGCGGGAAGAAGCCATGGAACCGCTAAAGAATCTGCTCGAAGAAAAAGGCAGCGAGATCGCGGCATTGATACTGGAACCGATCGTGCAGGGCGCCGGAGGAATGTATTTCTACTCACCCACTTTCCTTGTCAGGGCACGCGAGCTTTGCAGGCAGCATGAGGTATTGCTGATCTTCGACGAGATTGCCACAGGGTTCGGGCGTACGGGAAAATTATTTGCCTGGGAACATGCAGGCGTCGTGCCGGATATTATGTGTATCGGAAAAGCATTGACAGGAGGATATCTGACGTTGTCGGCTACGGTGACGACCGAAGCGGTGGCGACTACGATTTGTTCCGGCGAGGCAGGCTGTTTCATGCATGGACCAACGTTTATGGGAAATCCGCTGGCATGCGCTATCGCATCAGCTTCCGTATCGTTGCTGCTGGAGAGTGGCTGGCAAGAGAAGGTGATAAAGATTGAAAAGCAGTTGAAGGAGGAACTGGCTCCTGCGATGCTATATAATAATGTACGCGAGGTACGTGTGCTGGGCGCTATCGGCGTGATAGAGATGAAAGAGCCGGTGGACATGGCTACCTTGCAGGAGCGTTTCGTGGCGGAAGGTATCTGGGTGCGCCCCTTTGGAAAACTGGTTTACCTGATGCCGCCGTTCATTATCCGGAAAGAACAACTATCGAAACTGACAGGTGGCCTGTTAAAATGTATCAGAGAATGAGAGATTACAATCAGATATTACAAGCAACTCGAAGCTGCAGGCAACCTGCGCCGTCTGCCCGAAATCATACATAAGGGAGGAACAGTTGAGAAAGACGGGCAGGTAATGCTGAACCTGTCATCGAACGATTATCTCGGGTTAGCTTCGCGAACGGATTTGAGGGATGCCTTTCTCGGGGAGTTGAATGATAGCGGCTTGTCCCTCTCCTCTTCCTTCTCGCGGCTGCTGACGGGGAATTTCGCGGTATATAATGAGTTAGAGCAATTGATTGCCGAACGTTTCGGGCGTGAGGCAGCGTTGCTTTTCAACAGCGGTTACCATGCGAATACAGGGATACTTCCGGCATTGGCGGACAAGCAAACGCTGGTCCTTGCCGACAAGCTGGTCCATGCGAGCATTATCGACGGGATATTGTTGAGCGGGACGCCTTACCAGCGTTACCGCCATAATGATTACATGCAGCTCGAAGCGTTGTTAGAAAAGCATGCCGGGCAATATGAACAGGTCTTTATCGTGACAGAGAGTATCTTCAGTATGGATGGCGATGTGGCAGACCTCCGGCAGCTGGTGGAATTGAAGAAGCGCTATCCAAACGTACTATTGTATGTGGATGAAGCGCATGCCATAGGTGTACGCGGAAGAAACGGGTTAGGCATCGCGGAAGAACAGAGTTGCATTCCCGACATCGACCTGCTGGTCGGAACGTTCGGCAAGGCGGTTGCTTCGATGGACGCCTATCTTGTTTGCAGCCGGGTAATCCGCGAGTATCTGATCAACTGCATGCGCCCGCTGATATTCAGTACGGCATTACCTCCCGCACAAATTGCCTGGACGCGATTTGTGTTTGAAAGGCTTCCTGAGTTCGAAGCCGAACGGCAAAGGCTGGCGGAAATGAGTGGACTGTTGGCGGATGCCCTGCGTGGCCAAGGTGGCGAGGTGAGCGGCAGCCACATCATCCCTTATATTATCGGGGAGAACGATGCCTGCATCCTTCGTGCCGAAGAGCTACAACGCAAGGGCTTCTATTGTCTCCCTGTCCGCCCGCCGACGGTACCGAAAGGGACGGCCCGCATCCGCTTTTCCCTGACTGCCCAAGTGACAGAGGAACAGCTTGGAGAGTTAATAAGAATTTTAGGACAAAAGAACATGTCAATATGAAATTAAAGAAACAAATTTCTGATCATTCCCCCCGCCTCCTCCTCTTTTTGCAGGCTGGTCGGCAGTGCCGGAGCTATTTGCCGGGCTAAAGGTCGAGGAAGGGACGGACCTTATCATTTGCTACGATTACAGGGAGATAAGTTTTGAGGAAGACCTGAACCGGTATGACGAGATACACATGGTTGCCTGGTCGATGGGCGCCCGCATGGCAGAACTGGCTGTCGGCGGCAAATGGACGTTTGCCACAGCAACCGCTGTGAACGGGACGCCCCTCCCGATCGACGACGCCTATGGCATCCCTGTGGACATCTTCCGCGGGACATTGGAGAACCTGACTGCCGAAAACCTCATCCGCTTCAACCGCCGGATGTGTGGCAGCCGCGAGGCACTTGCCCGTTACATGGAAACGCAGCCGAGGGCACTGGAAGATGTCAGGCAGGAATTGCAGCATATCTACGACATGTGCCATGCCATACCAGAAACCGATGCCGGTATGCAAGCACCCCATGCAACCGCAATACACTGGACGCGCGCCGTCATCGGCACCGACGACCGCATCTTCCTTTCTGCCAACCAGCGTAATTACTGGTCGGGCCGCTGCCCCATTACAGAAATTGTCTCACCCCATTATCCTTTTCACCTATGGAAACAATGGAACGAATTGTAACCCGCTTTACGCGTGCCCTCGACAGCTACGACCGTCATGCCGATGCGCAACAACAAATCTGCCGCAGGCTCATAGGATTGCTGGCCCGCCATACCGGCATGCACTTCTGCCGCGCCCTTGAAATAGGCTGCGGCACAGGTAACCTCACCCGCCTGCTGAAAGAAAATTGCGTAATTGACGAATGGTGTCTCAACGACCTCTGCGAAGGTTGTCGGGCAAAGGCCAGTGCCCCTTTTGGCTTGCAGCCGCCGCCTTTCATCGCAGGAGATGCCGAAACGGCAGTCTTTCTCGGCAGCTTCGATCTTATCGCCTCTGCGTCTGCCTTTCAATGGATGAAAGATCCCGCCGGCTTTCTGGAGAAACTGGCGGGAATGATGGTGCCCGGCGGAGTCCTGCTATTAAGTACTTTCGCTCCCGGCAACTTGTCGGAAATACACAGTCTGACGGGCAAAGAACTCTCCTATCCGCCCGCCGCCCGGTTCGAAGAATGGTTGTCCGATGATTTCCACCTTCTGCATATATGTGAAGAAGAAATCATACGAACCTTCGACACCCCTCTGGATGTACTCCGCCACCTGAAATACACAGGGGTGACGGCAACAGGCGACGGCATTTGGACACGAGGCCGCCAGGAAGCCTTCTGTCGCGACTACATCCGGCATTTCAGTACCCCGGCAAACAGTGTAAAATTAACCTATCGCCCGCTCTACCTGCTGGCAGTAAAGAAATAATAAATAAATATGGAAAGTAAAGTAATCTTTATCTCAGGTATCGATACCAACGTGAGGAAGACCTACGCGACCGGCGTCCTTGCCCGTTCGCTTGCCGCACAAGGCAAAACAGTTATCACCCAGAAGATGATCCAGACCGGATACGAAAGCATATCCGAAGACATTGAAATGCACCGCCGCCTGATGGGCATACCGCTCCTGTACGAGGACCTCGACGGCACGACCTGCCCTTATCTTTTCCATTACCCCTGCTCACCCCACATGGCTGCCGGCATGGAAGGAAAGAAAATTGATCCAGCCTATATTACCGTTAAAACCAATCTACTGAAAGAACGTTACAACTACGTCCTGCTCGAAGGGGCAGGCGGACTGATGGTTCCACTGGATTTCAAGAGACTGACGATCGATTTCGTTGTCGCCGAACATTATCCGCTGGTGCTCGTCACCAGTGGCAAGCTGGGAAGCATCAATCATACCTTGCTCAGCCTCTTTGCTTGCCGCGAGTATGGTATGCAAGTGCCGGCAATCATCTACAACCGTTATCCACAGGTCGATAAGACGATAGAGGACAATACATTTGAATATCTCAAACACTATATCTCGAATAATTGCCCAGATACACAATTGCTCATCCTCCCAGAGGAAACGGAAGATAGTAAAACGGTTTTAGAGGATTTATGGTTCTAGTAGGATTGCATGCAATCCTACTTCAATACCCCATTCCCCCTCTTTTATCAACGGGAGTATCCTTTTTCCTCCCGTTGTTCTATTTACTAAAAAGTAATAAAAGTAGAGTTCTGATAACAGAATGTCAGATTATTCTGTATATTGCGGCATAAAAACTTTAAAACAATAACATTATGATCATCGGAATTCCTAAAGAAATCAAGAACAACGAGAACCGCGTAGCGCTTACGCCTGCCGGAGCCAAAGAGTTGGTAAAAAGAGGACACACCGTCTATGTACAACACACAGCCGGCGAAAACAGTGGTTTTCCTGATGCAGTCTACGAGAAAGCAGGAGCACAGATTCTCCCGTCGATCAGCGACGTCTATCAGATTGCAGAAATGATCGTAAAGGTAAAAGAACCGATTGCCGCCGAATATCCCCTCGTACGGAAAGGGCAACTGGTCTTCACTTACTTCCACTTCGCCTCGGATGAGAAGCTGACCCTCGCTATGATGGACAGCCGTTCGATCTGCCTGGCCTACGAAACAGTAGAAAACCCCGACCGCACCCTCCCCCTGCTCATCCCCATGAGCGAAGTGGCAGGCCGCATGTCGATACAGGAAGGCGCCCGCTTCCTCGAGAAACCCCAGGGCGGCAAAGGCATCCTGCTGGGTGGCGTGCCGGGAGTGAAGCCTGCCCGCGTATTGGTGCTCGGTGGCGGTATCGTCGGGCATAATGCCGCATTGATGGCTGCCGGAATGGGTGCCGACGTAACGATCGCCGACATATCCCTGCCCCGCCTGCGCTATCTCGACGAAATTATGCCGGCAAACGTGAAAACGCTTTATTCGTCTACTCATAATATAGAAATGGAACTTCCCGCTACCGACCTCGTGATCGGTGCTGTGCTGATCCCCGGAGCAAAGGCTCCCCACCTAGTAACCAAAGATATGCTGCCGCTGATGAAACCCGGCAGTGTATTGGTAGACGTAGCTATCGACCAGGGCGGTTGCTTCGAGACCTCGCACCCCACTACGCATGCCGATCCTATCTATACCGTCGATGGCATCGTGCATTACTGCGTAGCCAATATCCCGGGAGCCGTTCCGCAGACCTCCACGCTGGCACTGACCAATGCAACCCTGCCCTACGTGCTGAAACTCGCCGACAAAGGATGGAAAGAAGCTTGCAAGGAAGACCACGGCCTTTTCACCGGCCTAAACGTCATCGACGGCCAGATCGTCTACCCCGCCGTAGCCGAAGCATTCGGACTGCCCTGCTATCCGGCAGTGTTGTAGAAGATAAAATAATAATAAAGAGGGAGTAATTGATTTATCACAGTTAGATTAATTTCTCCCTCTCTTTCCTTTATAATACCAAAAAAATGTAAAATCGCTTTGATACTTATGTTGTGCTTACTACCTTCGTGCAACTAATAAATAAAATTAAATCGTTTAACAACCATGAAGAAAATTGTTTTGTTATTGGCTTTCTGCCTGAGTATTGGAAATTTGTTTGCTCAAGACGCTGATAAACTGCGTGATGAAGGGGATGCCGCATTAAAGGCTAAGAACTATGCGGAAGCATTTACGAAGTATGATGGATTTCTGAAACAGACTAACAATGAAGATGCTGATCGCGTTTTCAATTGCGCTTTTGCCGCTTTCCAGGCAAAGCAGTATGAAGATGCTGTAAAGTATTACGATTTGGCTATCCAAAAAAACAAAAATGTGGATGATACCTATACCGGCAAAGCTATGTCATTGCGTAACCTGAACAAACCGGTTGAATTTACCGCAACTGTAGAAGCCGGCTTGAAAGTAAAACCGGGTGACGCTAATCTGGAAAAACTGCTATATGGCTATTGCATGAAGCAAGCACAAGCTACACAAAAAGCCGGCAAGATTGCTGATGCAGAAGAGTTATACAAAGATGTATTGATTGTAAGCAATCCTAAATACAAAGAAAACGCATTATACAGCTTAGGTGCTATGTATTATAACGAAGGTGCCAAGATTCTGGCTACTGCTACCGACCCTGCCAAATATGAAGCAGAAAAGGATAAAGCAGACGTTCAGATGAAGAAAGCAAAAGAATACATGGAACAGGCTGTTGCCTTGAACGCAGAAAATGCAAATGCTAAAAAGATCCTTGACTCAATCAACGAGACTTTGGCTAAGTAAGCATCATAAAAGTATTTATATAGAAGGGGCTATCCAAAAAGTGGATAGCCCCTTTTGCTATTGTTTATTTCGGTAAAAAGTAGTATCTTACCGTTGCAAAAAACAAACCTAATAGAGCTAGTTTTCTGTTTTTAAACAATAGTTCTTCATAGGTTTATTTATAATAGTTACTGTTCAATATCTTTTTACTAACTTTATCGCCAATCTAAAATACTCATTTATAACCTTAGGTAACATGATGAAGAAAATTCTATTGAGTACCGCAGCTCTTGTCTCGTTGGCACAAGTTGCGGCAGCCGGTGATGCCGGCGAGAAGACACATCCCAACATCATTCTGATTATGTGCGATGATATGGGTTTTTCCGACCCGGGATGTTATGGTGGGGAGGTTCGCACTCCCAACATCGATTATCTGGCAGAGAACGGGGTACGCTTCAGTCAGTTCAAGAACACAGGGCGCAGTTGCCCCAGCCGTGCAGCCTTGATGACCGGACGTTACCAGCATGAAGCAGAAATGGGGTGGATGACGGCAGTCGACGAACATCGTCCCGGCTATCGGGGACAGATCTCCCCTGATTTCCCGACAATCGCCGAAGTGCTCAAAGCAAACGGCTATGCCACCTATCTGAGCGGCAAATGGTATCTGACGGTGGAAGGCGCTTTTGAAAAGCCCAACGGCAGTTATCCTACCCAACGGGGGTTCGACAAATATTATGGATGTCTGAGCGGAGGAGGAAGTTACTACACACCAACGCCGGTCTATTCCGACACGACACGCATCACAACCTTTCCCGACGATTTTTATTACACGACGGCAATAACTGATTCGGCCGTCAGCTTCATCCGAAGCCATCCGGATAACGTTCCGATGTTTATGTATCTGGCACATTACGCACTTCACAGACCGCTGGAAGCTCCCAAAAAACGGGTGGATGCATGCCGCGAACGCTACAAAGTGGGATACGACATCTTGCGGCAACAACGTTTCGACCGGTAAAAAGAGATGGGATTGGTGAATGCCAACGACACCTTGCCGATCCATCAGAAAGAGTTTGAAAACGGACGTCCGGCGTGGACAAGTCTCAGCCCCGAACAGCAGGAGGAATGGATCAACGATATGGCTACCTATGCCGCCATGATCGAAATAATGAACGACGGCATCGGGGAAGTGATAACCGCCACCAAAGAAAAAGGGATCTACGACAATACGATCTTCTTCTTTATGAGCGACAACGGTGCCACCAGCGAAGGAGGATTTATAGCACAGTTGATGGCCGATCTGGATAACACGCCTTACAGAAGTTACAAACGATGGTGTTTCCAGGGCGGAACATGCGCGCCTTTCATCGTAATGTATGGCGATCCGCAAAAGAATGTCCTTAAAGGTCAGTTCAGCGACGAGCTCAGCCATATCATCGATGTGATGCCGACCTGTCTGGAAATGGCTTCAGCCGAGTATCCCAAACAGTTCAATAACAAAAAGCTACGACCCACAGAAGGGGAAAGTCTGTTGCCGGCCATCTGGAATAAGAAACTGTCTTCAAGGGATTTATTCTTCGAACATAACACCTTTTGTGCCATCATTTCAGACGGATGGAAACTGGTACGCGACGACGCCCGCAATCCGTGGGAGTTAATCGACCTGACCAACGACCCGTTCGAAGAAAATGACCGGGCCGCCCTGTATCCTCAGAAAATAAAGGAACTGGAAGGGAAGTGGAACAAATGGGCCGAACAACATAACGTTTTCCCGTTTGAATACCGCCCGTGGACCGAACGTATCAACTATTACAAATCACTCAATCCGGATCAGAGCGGAAAGAATTAAATAAAAACAGACGTTGAAAGTGTATTGCCGATGTTCCGGTATTCACTTTCAACGTCTGACTTATTGTTTCCCAAAAATAATATTAACTATTTATCAAAACTCTTTTTCAGTTCCATGATACTTGGTGAAAGAAAAGAAATAATTCCGATCAGCCCGACCAGTCCGCCACCAATAATAAACGTATTCCCGATCCCGATCGTATCTGCCAGAAAACCGGTACTCAGCAGCCCGACCATCGAAGGCAGCAGGCTGACACTCATATAAAACGAGAACACCCGTCCCATCACAGCCGGATTGATACGAGTCTGTACCACCGTAGTAAAAGAAGCCATATAAAGAGAACCGGATATACCGCCGATAGCCGTCAAACCGACAAACAGTGGATATCCCGAAACAGGCAGAATACCGGACAACCCAAAGGTCAACCCCAACAACATATACATCCAGTTGATCAGCGAAATCTCATTCAGCTTAAACTTCTTTATCCCCAGAAAAGCACCACCCAGCAAAGCCCCTATTCCCCAGGCCGCTTCCACCAGACTGATCTGAAAGGCATTACTCGAATAATGATTCAATGTCATCAATGGGAACAGCACGCCAACCGGCATAATAAAGAACGTAGCTATGACAGAAAGGATAAACAACCACGACAACCCTTTTTGTCCGCGAACTTCCGCAAAGGCTTCCTTCGCCTCTTTCAACAGATGAACTTTTTGTGTCTTTTCCGTATTATCCGGATCGGGGATCTTCACAAACAAAAGTGAGGTACAAGCCAAAGCCGCACCAATTACATCCAGCATCAGGATATTCGTCATCTTCATAAAAGAGATGAAAAGGGCCGCCAACGCAGGACCGGCAATATTACAAGCCGACTGGATAATCTGATTGATACCGGCAATACGGATCAACTCCGACTTCGGAGCCAGCAAAGGGACGGAAGCCTGCATAGCCGGCATGTGAAAAACCGAACCTACCGAACGCAAGGCAAGTAAAATATAAACATGCCCGATCTTAGCAACATCGAAATAAAACAGGGCGGCCAGGATCATCGTGCAGAAAGCGATAAAGCTATCCGCCAGTATCATCACCCGCTTCCTTTTCCAACGATCGATAAAAATACCGGTAAACAAACCTAATACCGATTGCGGAAGCATGGCAGCAATGGCAGCAAAAGCCAGTACTTCGGCTGATTTCGTTTCAAAACTAAGCCACAGGATGATTGCAAAATTAACGATCGAACTGGTCAGGATAGAGAAGAACTGTCCTATCCATATAATAGCAAATACTTTTTTCCAGTTATTCATAACTTCTTTAGAATAATAATAAAATGTAGAGATATAAAGATTTCTTCGAGACCTGGTCAGGACTCGGATAAATAGGCTTAACAGATAAGAAGATGCTTATCTGATATTACACAAAGTAAACGAAGCCTGCTTTAGAAGTTATTGAACACATAAGAGATTATTAAATTTAATGCAAGTATACGAATAAAATATGAATTACCAAACTAGTATAAAAAACGAAAGCCGCGGGATTCACATCCGACGGCCTTCTACACTAACCCTTAACTTTAACCAATGAAAAACAATAATCTATTTCTTTAAAGCAGCGATTGCCGCTTCGTAATTCGGCTCGTTGGTTATTTCGGAAACCAGTTCCTCGTAAACCACCTTGCCTGCTTCGTCGACTACTATCACGCCACGGGCCAGTAACCCTTTCAGCGGACCGTCGACCATCAGCATCCCGTACTTATCTTCGAAGCAAGAACAACGGAAAGCGGAAAGTGCAATTACTTTATCGATTCCTTCCGTAGTACAGAAACGTCCTTGCGCAAAAGGCAAATCTTTCGATACGGCCAACACCACAGTGTTAGGTAAAGAAGCTGCTTCTTTATTGAAACGTCTCACCGATGCAGCACATACGGCTGTATCCAGACTCGGGAATACATTTATCACTACATTCTTCCCTTTGAGCTCTTTCAGAGACAATTCTGTTAAATCATTCTTTACACCTTTGAAATCAGGAGCCTCTGCTCCTACTGACGGTAATGTACCGTTTGTATTCACTTCATTACCTTTGAATGCTATCTTTGCCATCTTTGTTGTATTTTATGTTTTACATTTCAAGCGGCCCACAAATATAAGCGACTTTGTTTGAGCAAAACAAAAGATATAAGAGATTGTTTCCTGTTTTAACTCTTTTTAAATACTTTGTCCTTGAACCGCTATTTATCTTTATCCCCAAATAAAAAAGAGATGGATTGGTTAATAATTTGCGCACTTCTTATCATTATTGTTTTACAAGTATTATTCCGTCCGAAGAAGGACAACACCGATACACAAACTGAACTGAAACGCCTGCTCGACGAAATGCAACGTTCCTTCGAACGTATCGAAAAGAACTTTCGCGAAGACTTCCGGTTGAACCGGGAAGAAGGCCGTATCGTTGCCCGCGATAACCGGGAAGAACTGACCCGCTCCATGAGCGAGTTCCGCGAAGCCTTCGACCGGGGTATCGCTTCTTTCAACAACCTGCAACGGGAAAAGTTCGCCAACCTCGACGAGCAGCAACGCCTGTTGGTTGCCAACACCGAAAAGCGGTTGGAAGAGATACGTATCACAGTAGACGAGAAATTGCAGAAAACACTGAACGACCGCATCGGACAATCGTTCCGTCTCGTCACCGAACAGCTGGAAAGCGTGCAGAAAGGGCTTGGCGAGATGCAGACGCTGGCACAGGATGTGGGCGGACTGAAACGGGTGCTGAGCAATGTCAAGACACGCGGGAATATCGGCGAGATACAACTCAGCATGTTGCTCGAACAAATACTTGCCCCGGAGCAGTACGAAGTCAACTTCCATACCCGCAAAGGTTCGGATGCCGTCGTTGAATTTGCCGTCAAGCTGCCGGGGCGCGACGATATGCGCGAATACGTTTACCTGCCGATCGACGCCAAATTCCCGAAAGATATTTACGAGCAACTGCTGGATGCCTACGACAATGCCGACCCACAAGCCATCGAAGCGGCCGGCAAGCTGTTGGAAACAACTATCAAGAAGATGGCGAAAGATATATCCGACAAATACCTGGACCCGCCTGCCACGACCGACTTCGGCATCATGTTCCTGCCGTTCGAGGGCATTTACGCCGAGGTCGTACGCCGCTCCTCCCTGCTGGAAGAATTGCAACGCACTTATAAGGTGGTCGTCACCGGCCCGACCACATTGGCGGCTATACTCAACAGTCTGCAAATGGGCTTCCGCACCCTGGCCATACAAAAGCACTCGGGTGAGGTTTGGACGATACTCGGCGCCGTCAAGAAAGAGTTCGAGAAGGTTGGCGGTATGCTGGAAAAAGCACAGAAGAACCTGCAAACGGCCAGCGGGCAGATTGAAGAGGTTTTGGGCACCCGTACCCGGGCTATCCAGCGGAAACTGAAAGATGTAGATACCCTGAGCGACCGCGAAGCACGTGCCATTCTACCCGAACTCGGCCCTCTGACAGAGATTGAAGAAGATACAAATACAGAAGATACAGAATAACATGAAGAAAAGACAAATACCTCACACTTACGTTATCATATTCTATATTATCCTTTTTTGCGCTGCCCTCACCTGGATTATTCCCGGTGGACAGTATACGGAAAGTATCAATGAAGCCGGACAGAAAATGGTCGTCTACGAATCGATCGACCGCGTGCCGCAGACCTGGCAGGTATTCTCCGCCTTCTACAAAGGCTTTGTCGACAAGGCGGATATTATCGTCTTTATCCTTATCATAGGCGGTGCCTTCTGGATTGTGAACGACAGCAAGGCATTCGACATCGGCACTGTCAGTTTCCTCAGGAGAGCGCGGAAGATGGAGTCGAACCCGTTGATACGAAAGATTGGGGTGAAGAACTTCCTGCTTACTTCCATTATGCTATTGTTCAGCATCTTCGGAGCAGTCTTCGGGATGAGTGAAGAGACGATTGCTTTCTGCCTGGTACTGGTTCCGATGGCTATCTCGATGGGCTACGACTCGATTACAGGGGTATGCATGATGTTTGTTGCCGCTGGGCTTGGGTTTGCCGGGGCAATACTTAACCCGTTTACGATTGGCATTGCGCAGGGGCTGGCCGGTATTCCCCTTTTCTCGGGGATCGAGTACCGTCTTTTCTGCTGGCTCATTATCAACCTGATCGGGTTTACCTGGATATTAAGATATGCAGCGAAGGTGAAGAAGAACCCGAAGCTCTCCCCCGTTTACGAAGAAGACCAGTACTGGCGCGACCTGCATAGCAATACCTCATTGGATGTAACCTATCACACCCCGAAAGCCGCCTGGATCAGTTTCGTCCTGCTGACAGTGGCACAAATCGTTTTTGCCGTTTACTATCCGCTGACAACTTTAAAGATCGGAAACAGTGTCATCGAAGGACTGCCTTTGATGCCGATCCTCACCGTTGCTTTTATCGCGACCTCGGTCGTTGCTTTAAGGAAAACGGTTCATCTGTATATATTGAACCTGCTGTTCTTTACCATCTTCTACCTGATTACCGGCGTGATGGGTTACGGTTGGTATATTATGGAGATAGCGACCCTGTTCTTTGTGCTGGGGCTGGCGGCAGGCATAGCCAACAACCGTACACCGAACGAACTGGTCAAGCTCTTCCTCGACGGATGCAAAGACATCATGAGCGCGGCGCTGGTCGTCGGGCTGGCAGGCGGTATCATCGTGATTCTGCAAGATGGCAAGATTATCGACACGATCCTGTTTAACCTTGCCAAAGGGATGGAAGGGCTCGGGCAGGTGGCTACCGTCGGCATGATGTATATCATTCAGACATTGATCAACCTGGTTATCCCGTCAGGCAGTGCCAAAGCCGCCCTTACCATGCCGATTATGACACCTTTCTCCGAGCTGATTGGGCTGTCGAAACAGGTAACGGTGATGGCGTTCCAGTTCGGTGACGGGTTTACCAACCTGCTTACGCCCACTTCGGGCGTGCTGATTGCCGTACTGGGAGTTAGCCGCATCCCTTACGACAAATGGTTCGGCTGGGCATGGAAGTTTATTCTGGTGATGGTGATCGTCGGATTCCTGCTGCTGATACCCACCGTATTGGTACCGATGAACGGGTTTTAAATAAAATGCTTATCTTTGAGCCCTCGAAACAGAATAAGACGGATATGAAGAATGACGGTTTTACCTTCCGCAAGCGGTTACGCAGTTTCCGGTACGCCTTCAACGGGATACGCCTGTTGGTGACGAAAGAGCATAACGCCTGGATACACTGCTTCGCTGCCGTATGCGTGGTAGCCGCCGGTTTCCTGCTGGATATCTCGCAGACGGAATGGATAGCGGTCGTTGTCGTAATAGGTGCCGTACTGGCTCTCGAAGCCGTCAACTCGGCGCTGGAAGCCATTGCCAACTTCGTATCGCCCGAATACAGCGAAGCGATCAAGCGCACCAAAGACCTGGCTGCGGGAGCCATCCTGCTGATGGCGATAGCTGCCGCCGTAGTGGGGGGGGGAATTATCTTCTTCCCCAAGCTGGCCGCCTTATTCTAAAGTCAGCACGTTTTAAACAAAACAGTATCGATTACAGTTATTTCAATTATTATTAATTATAAACAACTCATTACAATGAAACTTCCCGAAGACCCGATGATGCTTTTCAGCTAATAAAACATGAAACTGCGCGA
>JAJPZM010000285.1 GCA_021204335.1 Parabacteroides sp.
CTTATATAACAGTTCATCCATTGAAAAAGTTCCAATTCCGGGTTACCCCCCGACATTTGACTATTTTAATCGTATGAAAAATGTTCTTAATAAATTATATCTGAACAGAATTCAGTACTTTTGCATAAAAATTCATCCAGTAAATATTAATCTTATGGCAGTTTACTTAAACGATGTATCTAGAACCTTCGGAGAATACCTGCTTATTCCCGGTTTGACTACTAAACAGTGCGTTCCTACCAACGTTTCATTGAAAACAGCTCTTGTAAAGCACAATGTCAGCGAAAAGTCACCTATCGAATTAAATATCCCGTTCGTTTCGGCTATCATGCAATCGGTATCCGGCCCTGAACTGGCGATTGAACTGGCCCACAACGGCGGCCTTTCATTCATTTTCGGTTCGCAGACTATCGAAAGCCAGGCGGAAATGGTTCGGAAAGTAAAGAAATTCAAAGCCGGTTTTGTAACCAGCGATTCTAACCTGACTCCTGAAAACACGCTGGCAGATGTAATTGCCCTGGTCAACAAGACAGAACATTCCACAATCGGTATCACCGACGACGGAACTCCTAACGGTAAACTGCTGGGATTAGTTACCGGCCGCGACTATCGGGCAGAAAAAGACGATCCCGCTACAAAAGTAAAAGAGTTCATGACTCCTTTCTCCAAACTGATCGTCGGTGAAATCGGTATCTCGCTGAAAGAAGCCAACCAGATTATCTGGGATCATAAGTTAAATACATTGCCTATTATAGACAAAGACCAGAAGCTGGCTTATTTTGTATTCCGCAAAGATTATGACAACCATCGCGAGAACCCGAACGAAATTTCGGGAGCCAACAAGAAGCTGCTAGTCGGTGCCGGCATCAACAGCCGCGACTACATGGAACGTGTCCCCGCATTGGTTGAAGCCGGTGTCGATGTATTATGTATCGATTCTTCCGACGGATATTCCGAGTGGCAATACGAAACATTACAGTGGATCAAGAAAGAATACGGAGACAAAGTAAAGGTTGGAGCCGGAAATGTGGTAGACAGGGAAGGTTTCCTTTATCTGGTCAAAGCTGGAGCCGACTTTATCAAGGTCGGTATCGGTGGCGGTTCTATCTGTATCACCCGCGAACAGAAAGGTATCGGACGCGGACAGGCCACTGCCCTGATCGATGTAGCGATGGCTCGTGACGAATATAAAGAGCAGACAGGTATCTATATTCCTATTTGCAGCGACGGTGGTTTGGTACACGATTACCACATGGTACTTGCCCTGGCAATGGGAGCCGACTTCCTGATGATGGGCCGTTATTTTGCCCGTTTCGACGAGTCTCCGACAAAGAAACTGCGCATCGGCAACAATTTCGTAAAAGAATATTGGGGAGAAGGTTCAAACCGCGCTCAGAACTGGCAGCGTTACGACATGGGTGGAAGCGCCTCACTTAAATTCGAGGAAGGCGTAGACAGCTATGTTCCGTATGCCGGCAAGATGAAAGACAATCTGAATCTGACATTAGGCAAGATCAAAGCGACCATGTGCAGTTGCGGCGCCGTTACCATACCGGAGTTACAGAAGAATGCCAAAATTACGTTGGTTTCTTCTACAAGTATCGTCGAAGGTGGTGCGCATGATGTGATTCTGAAAGAACAGAATTGAGGATTTTTATTATCTGGAAAGATATTCATCCGGCGTTAAAACCGGAATTTTAGAATATTGAAAGTCCTTTACATTTCTGGTCACAATGGCATCTACATTTTTACTCAATGCTGAATAATATTGCAAAGCATCTTCATAATCCACAAAAAAAGAAGCCAACGCATCATCAACCACCTTTTCATCAGCAACAGTTACTTTTGACAATTGACGGAAATTGCGAAGTAACAACTTCATTTGTTCCTGTCCATGCTTCCTCAAGAGATAAGATGCAGTTGCATATGTCATAGGGGAAACATATAAAACAACTTTCTTATTATAAGCTAATGTAAAAATAGCAACAGCAGCCTTATAAAAAGGTTCACGTTTATCTAAAAGGTCAATAACGACATTGGTATCCAAAAATATCTTTTTCATTGATATTTTTCCTCCAAATATTGATGATAAGCTTTTCTTCCATTCAAGTCATCATCATCTAAAGTACTGCCTGCACCTAATAAGCTCAATACTACATCAGGAATAGACTCTTCATCAATCTTCGGCTGCTGCACCAAACGATTCAAATAATCTTCTATGATAGAAGACAAATCTACCCCCCTTTGCCGGGCATAAGTTATAGCCTTGTCAACAACATTTTTATTTAGATGTATCTGAGTTGTTTCCATATATCATAGTTTTATATAAATGAATATCCTTACAAAGATAACCATTATTTCCGTTACCTATATATTGATCTGGATGTTTTTAAAAGAACGAGGAGAATAACAACCAAAACCAATCCGACAAACAATTTATACGAAAACGAATCTTTTGGTCACAGGTAGTTTGAAGCTGCCGCAATAAAGACAAACTGTCGGAGTGGGTAACAGCCTGGGAGGAAACGATATTTCGTTGGGTATGTTGCATACCACTCAGTCGTCCGGTATGACAGCCGGACGACAAGAGTACAAACAATAATACCATTGTTATCTGATGATAACGGACTATTTGCTGCTTCATGATAATTGCTTTATCTGAATAATATCTGCCGTCTCTGTTTGCCATTCACCCGATACGATAAATGAAGGAAATGCTTCTTCCGGTAAAGGATTGCCTGATCGAAAGGGAGACCACTCTTTTTCAATATATCCAGCAAGAAATAAATATCCGGTACGTAACAGTCGGCCGCCTCCCCCTTGACATGCTGGCTCGAACGGACACCACCCGCCAGACGGTTCACTTCCGGGCTACGGTAGCCGCTGGTAATAACGATCGGTTTGTTGTAAGCGATTCGGAGCGGTTGAAGGAGACATTTTACTAATTCACGGATAGCATTACGAACTTCTTCGGGCGGGTCGTTTCTCAAACCGTTTATTATTGCAATAGTACTGTAAGTCATTTCTTCCCAGGTGAAGTCTCTACTAATGTTCTTTTTCATCTTTTACTTGTTTTATTTTGTATGAATAATCTACGCCGAACAGGGCGCCGGCAAATGTGCTGATCTCTCCGGCAGGGGCTACCCAGAAACCGGAGAAGAGGAGGACAATCCCGCTCACAACGAGCAGGATTGCCATTACTAACTGAACGGTTAACCGTTTCATTCGATCACAGGACGATCGTCATCATCATCTCCTGCACCGTTGTCCTTTTTCACCGGCTCTGCCTCTTCCTCAAACTTCGTGATCTGGTTCGACCAGCACAAGCTCGAGCCCGGAGAGAAAACGATACGGGCCTTTTTAATACAGGAAGCATTGAAATCATCCTTGTTTTCCGTTCCGTTCGATCTTACCGACAAACGGAAGTTACCAAACTCTCCCACCTGTACGATATTGCCGGAGCGAAGTTCCAATCCCATCACCCAGTTCAGCGAGTCGAGAACCGCTTTCACATCGGCACTCGATATCGCAGAACGGTTGGAGATCAGCTCACACAACTTTGCCATATCGTAATACCCCGAGGACTTAGCCATTGCATACGTTTTCACTTTGTCCTTGTCGTCCCCGAACTTGATCGTTCTCTGCACTTTCTTAAATTTTAATGCCATAACATGTAAATTTTAAATGATTAATAATTACATACCCTTTATTCGAGTACAGTACAAAGGTAGGGACAGCAGAAATGAAGGAATTCCTGAAAAAAAACAAGCTAAAGCACTATTAACCAAACGTATAAAAAAAGAAGGTGATATTTATACGATCAAATTCAGGAAAGTAAATGATAAGTATTTTATAGCCTTTTAGCGTTTAAAACAAAAATATCCCGCTTATACCTCAACCTAAGGATAAGCGGGACACAGATATGTATGAATGAGTAAATTAGTTAAACACCTAAAATTACTGCAGGAGATATATTGAGAACCTTACAGATCATACGTGCAATTTTCAATGTTGGTTCAGAGCGCCCCGACAAATAATCACTCACACGTGAAGGACTTACACCAATTTCCTTCGCAAAGTCCTTTTTGGAAATCCCCCTATCTTCCAATGAAAGTTCCAGCAACTCAGCAACAGTTGGCTTAGATATGGGAAAATGTGTCTTCTCATATTCAATGACAATATCGGACATAAGAGCTAATTCTACCGCTCGTTTATCTGTAACAGACGTATTATCATCAACAAGAGGCAAAAGATTTTCTACGCGTTCTAAAGCCAACTCATATTGTTCTTTTGTTATATTCTTTCTCATAATCAATCTTTTATATC
>JAJPZM010000118.1 GCA_021204335.1 Parabacteroides sp.
CTAGGGGAAACGTAATCAGCTGATCCACCTCCTGCGAGGCGAGTGTCGGCGATTTTTTTTTTATTTTTACGGATATGTTCGATATATAGTGTTATGCATTGTTCGGCAGCGTCAGCATGGCATAGATTCCTCCTATCAGCAGGAACAGGGTAGTAAGCCCGACAAACAGCTTCTTGTGGATAGAAAAATGTACAATTGCTTTAAACATTACTTTGTAATTTAAAATAACATTACAAAGCTATGGAAGGGAAAGAGGGTTATCTACAATAAAATAACGAAGCGGACAAATTGAGAAATGAAATATACTAAACGGAGTTTGAAAGGGAAAGCCAAAGAAAAAAAGCCCGGAAAAGGCACTCTTATGCGCGATCTTTTCCGGGCTTACTATTTATACGATGTCGTCTTTTTCATTGAGATCGTCGGCTTCCTGATTGCCACCTTCAATCGTTTCCGTTACATCTTTCACATCTCCGGAAGTATAATTATCTCCCAGAATGGAATTATCGGTTGCCATCGCTTCGTCGGCCAGTTCGGCACTTTCATCCCACAACGTTTTCATAATCTTTGTCATAACCTTTGAATTTAGTCGTTACTACTGATATCGACTAAATAACAAGAATACGACGCGATTTGTTGCCTATATCCTTTCTTCCCTTCGAAATAAAGGATATAGGCGCCTGCCGGCAGATTATCGATCCGGTTCATGCCGACTGCCAATTGTTTGTGGCAGATGATGCGGCCGTTGTAATCTATGATCCAGCAAGATGAGGGATAAGATATTTGTATCTCCAGCGTGCTGCCTGTAAGGCCGATATGAATGTCGTTGTCGATATCTTCGTTTGCCGTCGGGTCGGATGGCTCGTCGGGATCGGTTGGGACATCGGGATCGTCTGGTTCGTCGGGGATTTCGGGGACATCGGGTTCATCCGGCTCGTCCGGTTCTTCCGGGACGTAGGGAGGATCATCGGGATCAGGATCGTCGGGTTCGTCGGGATCAACAGGATCAGGATCTTCGGGCTCGGGATCTTTAGGAACTGTCAATTTAAAATTAATTGTTTGTGTCTGGATATTGCCAGCCTGATCGGTTACAGAGAGCAGAAGCGTATTATCCCCATCCTTTCCGATATGCGTAAATACACTATTTTGCGGAAAGTCGGAAAGGGTCACTGTTTCCTCTGTCCCATCATTCAATTGCCAGATATAGGAAGCAATTCCGCTTGTAGCATCGCTCAACTGGATAGAGAATGTAAGGTTGCTTTTCGTTACATCACTGATAACCGGGGCAGTAGCATCTACTTTTAAATCAAAACTACGTTCATAGATTTTTGAAGAAGTTTCATTTTTAATCAGAAAAGAAACAGGTATATCCCCGTCTGCATCCAAAGTGAGCGTATATGGTTCTTCCCAATTATCTACTGTTGCATCCAGATTAGGTTGTATCTTATAACCTGTCGGGGCAATAATCATAATATTATCATGCGTCTTTATCCAGCCACTTTTTGAAATTGCATCCGAATTGGAAGAAGTTAAATTTTCGAGCGTCTCTGCTTCTACTGCTTCTGCCAATGACTGGCTGTTTACTATAACCGGTACATCTGGTGTGATTATCAGATTATAATTGCTTGCCTTAAAATCATTGCCAGTTTTACCATCTGCTAATGTAAGCGTACCGCGAACAATAACATTATTTTTTACTTGTAAAGAACCGGTAAAGCAAGCTGTTTGGCCTGCTAACGGGCCTTCTTCTATCTGATAAGTCAGTTCTTCATCATTATAAATTATCTGGTCACCATCCGGTGTAATTGTCAGATCTCGTTTCTTTATAAAGATTGTCAATGATTGATTCTCTAATGAATAGCCATTACCATTAGAAGTAATATTCAATAGAATAGTGCTTCCTTCTTCTGTTGGAGATGCAGAAGTTGGTGTTCCTAAAATATAAGTATTATAGAGAGTTAATCCTTCTGGTAAATTGCCACTTGTTATAGTAAATGTTTTATTTCCAGCACTTTTACTGTCTTCTTCCTGTATCAAATCACTAAGATTAAACCAACTAACATTTTCTCCATAAGTAAACTCCTTTTTCTCCTCTGTAAAAGTAAATGTATTTTGCAACCATTTAGCATAAAAGGTCATGGCATTGTTTACATCTATATCCCAATCTGTAATTTTTTCATCCTCTTTATAATCGGCAGAAGTGTACCATCCACCAAATGTATAATAAGAACGAGTTGGGTCATTTGGCTTAGTTGATTCAGTTAATTCAGTCATGAAAAGAGTATTCTTCTTTCCATCATATCGTTCATCAAATGTGACTGCAAATCTTTCAATGTCTTTATAAGTTAATGATTTGATCTCTGCCCCTTCTGGTAAATAAAGATATAGTTTACCATTTTCATCGGCAATAACATCTTTTGTACAATAGTTTATATTTTCATCAATAAAGGAGATACCTTCCAATCCTGTATTTTTATCGATAATAATTTCTTTCAATTCAACATTCTCTGGTGGGTTTTGCATAAGCTGGCTGCCAGGCTTGGCATCAGAAGCTAATCGGATAGAGCCGCCTGTAATAACTGGTGTTCCACCTATTCCTTTTCCATTCCCTTCGCCTTTCACAACTATTGTTCCTCCACTTATTTCAATGCCTGTTGAATTGTCTGTACCGATACCATTCATTCCCCAATCTCCACTTGCTTCAATATAGCCTCCGGTGATATGGATATTTGTGTCAGCTCCTCCATAACCTCCTGCGCCAATACCACACCCACTACCATCACCGCCACCTATTACTATAATATAACCTCCATTAATAGTAATGTTTGAGGAAGATCCTTCTTGTCCGCTACCTATTCCTGCACAATGTGCATCTGCTATAGCTTTAATCGTTCTACTGTTTATGGTAATATTATTAGCATTTTTTAATGCAACAGAACCTATCCCAGCTCCATAATTTCCTTCTGTCCTTAAAGAATGATCATTACTTCCATCAATACTTTCAATAGTCAATGAACCTATATCACCATTCTTTTGAAGACCGGCGCCGCTATATTTACTTTTCAAACTATTCTCATTTTCCAATTTAATAATAACAAATGAATCAGAAACATCCATCGCTGCTGAATTTTTTGCGTCTCCAATAGTTGTATCAATATTTATCCCGGCTATTGTAACAGTAATCGGATCATCTTCTTCGCCACCAGTAACCTTTATAGTATGTCCGGTTGGTGTTTCCGGATCGGTATTCTGAACCTCAACATCACCTGTAATAGTCAGAACTTCTTGCTTCTCATCCCATTCAAAATTCCCCTTACTACCAATTACAGTAAAATCACCCGCAGTAGTTTCCTTATTCTGCCCCCAAGCCATTACAGGCAAAAACAGGGCAAGCAATAAGTAAAAACTTATTGCTTTCTTACCTATTGATTTTTTTATATCCTTCATATCGTAATCTGTTTATTCAATCACCGGACGATCGTCGTCATCATCATCGACAGGCGGCGTAGTTGGTTGGTTGCTTGCTCCGCTGTCGGTCTTCCCCCCCCCTTGGTGGCGCCGCTACGAAGCGAGATCGTTGTATGCGCCTTGTCGATCAGTGCATTCCAAAAAGCAAAAAGATTCAGATAATCTGCATCCCCGTCGCGACGGGCAATAAAATTCAACTGGCTGACCAGCAGATCGTAAGCGCTATTCAGTTCACGGCGTGTCGATGGCGCCTTACGGATCATATTCCGTTGGCCGGTTTCGGTAGCCTTCTGACTAAGAATGTGCTTTGCTTTATTGTTGATCGTCTGCAATTGCTGCACGCGGTCGTTCAACGAAAGCAATTCGATGGCATCCTTATATTCATCCGACTGGAAATAGCCAATGATACTCTCCGTCCTACCGATAATATCTTCGAAAGAGAGATGGCTGATATTTGTGAATTTATCGACAACAATCATTAGACTTCTGGCTGCCTCTACAAAATCATCGTGTGTACTGCTCAGGTCTGCCTTTATCTTTTTAAAAAGGCCGTCGCGTGAGGCATTCAGCTGGCGTTTCGATTCATTCGACTGTAAAGTATATTCGCTCTTATTCAAGCGATTTAAACTGTTATCGAAGTTGGTAATACCGAGACAGAGTTTATCATATTCGGGTTTAAATTTAGTAAGATCATCATCGGTTGAATTGATTTTGTCTCTTATGGTAATACAAAATGTCAACCACTCGTTGTTTCTTAACCTTGTTTTCGGGCATGTTTGTATGTGTGCCATGATGTAAAAGATTTAAAGATTTATATTCAGTTTATAATAAGTTGTAGATTACTTGCAG
>JAJPZM010000117.1 GCA_021204335.1 Parabacteroides sp.
ACAGTATTGTTATAAACAATACAAGATTGAATATACATATTACTATATTCATAACACCCTCCCAGTAAACCGCCGACATTTGAATTACCTTTAATTGTTGTATTAATTACAGCACAACCCACTGTTACGCCACCTGTTTTTCCATAATCTAATCCCATCAGACCTCCCGAATTACTTGCACTATTACCATCTTTACCTTCAATCGACATCCCTTCTACCGAACATGCAATGCAAGTGAGCACACCAGTTCTTGAATAACCACTTACATAACCAACTAAGCCTCCGTTATCACGGCTGGTACTAGATACGGAACCACCGATTCTCCGGCAATATTCCAGACACAAAGGGGTGAAAGACGCAAGGACAAATCCACCAGAAGTAGTTTTTGCATCTTTCAATATCAAATCTTTTAAAGTAAGAGTGCCTGGATAAGGAATTAAAGCTGATACACCGCTCAGGTTAGCAATCGTTTGTTGTTCTCCGTCCAATCCGATAAAATAACCGGATATATTCCCGATACCCCCAAAGCTTTGACCCTTCATGTCAATATATTTCATTATTCTGACAGTGTTATCTATTGCCGTCCGGTACTTCGCAATTTCTGTAGCATCCTGATTATTCCATGCAGTGGAGAATTCCACCAGTTCTGCTGCGTTATAGATACCCGGTACACGTTCTTCATCTCTCGGATCACCCTCCTGCATTGTCGGGGGAAGTGAGGAAGTCATATTGCTAACGAATTTATATTGTGCATCATACGGTGCACTGCTATTATTCGTATAGAAATCACGAAGTTCATAATTATAGACATAACAGTAATTCCTCAGATACTCCATAGTCCCCACATGCCCCTCGGTTGCGACATCTCCACCAGCCACATTCATAAAGAAGCAGTTTGAGGTTGTGGCATTACCAAACAGGGATGATTGGGTTTCGGTTTCAGCTTTAGTTCCGGTTCCTGTAAGCGCGGGTATATTACAGGCGATGCAACTATTTAGTTTTGCACCATTAGCCCCCGTTCCGGCAATACTTCCGACAGAAGTGGCTGTGATAGCAGAAATATTATTGACAACGCAACCAAACACATCGACAGCGGTATTCCCGACGATTCCTCCGGCATTCCCGCTGCCGGTGATAGTGCTTTCATCCGCACATAAAACATTACACCGTTGAAGCCATGAACCGGAAGAAGTAACATTGCCAACGATCCCTCCGGCGTTGCCGGAAGAAGAATTTACCACTACCACACCGGATATATTGCAACCTGTAATCCGGCTGTTGTCGGACTTTCCGCATATTACGCCGCAATCTCCGGCGGCCGATATAGTTGCATTCTTTATATTCAAGTTGCGTATTTCGGCAGGAGTAGACGAGCTAGTAGATGCTTTGATATTGCCAAACAAGCCGGCTGTCCCGTCTGTATTTCCATTATTGACCGTCAAATTACTGATCGTATGGTTATCTCCGTCGAATACTCCTGTAAAGTCGTTGATCGGCGTCCATGATTCGTTATTCAAGTCGATGTCAATCAGTAGCTTTATTACACCAGTGGATTCATCAAACCATTTGATGTAGGCATTTGAGTTAAAACCGCTCTCTCCGTTTGTATTCCATGCATCACGAAAGTCTTTCAGATCTTTTAGAGAATAGATAGCAGGGGGATATCGAAACTCAGACTCCGACTTATTCATCGCAGTAATGTCGGTTTGGGTAATAACCGCCCCTTTATCCAGATCGACCGTAAAGAGATAGGCTTTACCTGCTTCGATGGTGATGCCATCCGACAGGGAGGAAACGTTGTAAGTCTTAGCCGGTGTCGCTGTTTCCGTAAGGATAAACAATTTGTCTGTACTTCCTGAGACTGTAACCGGAGTGACAGCCATCCCTACTTGGGTGAAATCGATGTTTGAAACGTTACTTTCCTCAATATTCGTTGTCGATGGGTAATCGATCGATGCGGTTAGCTGCGGCACTGCTCCGGTTGTTGTCCAATTATAGGCAGATCCGGTTACTGCCGGCTGAGTCAATAGATTAGAGCTAACGGTATAGGTTTCTGCCGTTTCTGTCTTGCCTGCTTTCTGGATGCGAACGGCTACTTTGGCGTATGCGTAGGTTAGCTTCAAGTCGGTAATTGTTCCGCGATTGATTACTGTATTGGCATTTGAATAATAATAGGGAATGTTGCCCACTTGTCCGTAGAGGGTAAGCGGGATGGTGGTTGCCAGGAGGGCTACTTTGAGATCGCCGTCTGTAGTGGCGGGCGAAAAGCTGTAACTATTACCGGAGCCTGTCGCGGTGTATGTTTTGGCAACACCGGCATACTCGTTGGCAGTTGTCGATAGTGCCACTTGGAAAGAACCGGTTTCCTCATCGGCGCGAGTCACCAGGCTGTCGGTCATGGCTGGTATAACGGCTGAGATACGCAGAGATACTTTGCCGCCTTCTTTTATACTTTCGTCGGTGCAACCAGCCCACAGCAGGAGGGACGAAAGGAGCAGGATTAAAACTGTATGATATCTTTTCATTTTCAGATTGTATTAATTGGTTGTTCCCAGTTCACCGGGATAGGGATTCGTTACATTTGTGGCTTTCCAGTTGTTGACACTTGCTGTGATAGAAACGCTACAATCCGTATTTAGCAGGGCGATTACTATAAAGCGTTTTTTACCAAATCATTGGCCTCGTTTGTATAGGCAATGGTTGCCTTTTGTCCTTTAAGCAATGTCGGCGTATTGTCGGAATTTCCGAATGTCAGCGTTGCTATTTTCTGATTTGAACCTTTCACCATATTGGCCGGGGGAAAGATGGCGCGGAAGGTGCTTCCGTCGTGGTAGGGTGTCACATTGGTGGTGGTGTTCTCGGCAGAGTTGGCAACAAAAAGACAGGAGGCATCCGCCATTGCCTTTACAAATTCGTCATCGCTAGCCCAGCCGGTTCCCTTTGTAATGGTCAATACCAGATCGCAATACTGATGGCCGAGATAGCCCTCAATGGTCAGAAAGTTGATCGTACCTGTACCTTTCAGATAATCAGCCTTGCGATAATTCGCTGCTTCGGACTGATCCGAGATAAGGCCGGTGTTTCCAAATTCCAGCATGATAGCGTCTATTCCGATCTTTTCTTTGGTAAAGTCCGGGTTGTTGGCTTCGCCCCAACCGGTATCGCCGTATGTGTAGGTAGCAGACAAAGAAGAAGGGGAAGCTGTAGCTGTTACTACATCGCCTTTTTGCCACTGCCACTCAGGAACATTTGTTTCGCTTGGTTCGTTTGATTCGCCTGTACGTGTTACGATCTTGCCAAGGCCCACCGCTTCGCCACCGGAAAGCTGCAAAGCAATTTCGTTGCTACAACCGGTAAGGGTCAGAAGCACGAGCCAGTAGTTGAGTAGTTGTATTTTCAATCGTTTCATATCGGTTGTTGGGGGTTTAAATCGTCTACGTCTGCAATCAAGAGGTCGATAAAATAGAAAGTACCTTTAGTAAGAGTCAGAGGAGCATCAAAAGCCTTATCAATATTGGAACCGTCTACTACTAGCCGAAAGCCCGTAATCTCTCCGGGATCGAAAAACAACGTTTTAGTAAACTCTGCCGATGTCCCGACCTTTATATATTCAGTTGCAGACCCGCTGCCTGTTCGATATGCCAATTCCACGCTCGATGGGCTACCGACCAGTATAGTTACTGCTACCTGCAGACCGGCACTTTCCTGGGAGAACGTGAATGAGAGCGTGAACGTTTTGCTGTTGGTATCGTACGCCGGTGTACAGATAGCTTTCAGTTTATTCGTTTGATAACCGGTTGTGGAAGGAGTCGACACAGGTGTTGTTGCCGTTACTTCTCCGGTGAAATCGGCAGGCAGTTTGAAGGTCATACCGTCACTATTTTTAATCTCCCAACCATCGGAAGTCTTTGTAGCCGTTGCCGTCAGATCTGTTGTTCCATCGAGCGTATATGTCAACTTTAATTGATCGCCGGTGTCGAAAGCGGTTTTCACATCTGCGGGCAGTTCGCGGGTAGAGGTCGTGGATGACATGAGGGATTTGGTTGTCAGCTCGCATACCGTCAAGCCGGTGATGCCTGTTTCGCTGATACTTACAGGCAGCCATTCTTCTCCGGCACCGTTGCATGGCACTTCGTCCGAGCATCCCGCTGCTGCCAGCAACCATGCCAGCAGGCAGACGAAACGAATGGTGAGATAAGAATGGATGACAGGTCTCATAGGGCGGATTCTGACGGATTATTATTATTGTCTTTGTTAGGGGTACTAAGCTTTTCGAGTAACTTGATACCCGGTTTGAATTTTACGCTGGTACGTGGATGAATATAGCAGTCCATCCCCGTTCGCGGATTACGACTGGCACGTCCTGCCTGATACCTGGGACGAAAAGAGCCAAAATTCTGCAGTTCGATATAATTATGTTTTGCCAGCTCGTCACCAATTTCTTCCAATAATGTTTCCAGAAAACGCCGGCTAGTTTTGAGCGGCATATCCATACGTTCGGATAATCGTTGTAGTAGTTGTTGTTTATTCATTGTTTTACCCTTGTTTATTTTATTTGCAGACATATTCTCCGTATCGGCGAAAAGGCTTTCTCCGCAGGAGCGAAAGAGGTTTCTCCACACTCGCGAAAATGGTTTCGCCGATGCAGAGAAAGTAGTGTTGTGTTCTATTCGATTACCGGACGGTCATCGTCATCATCGATTTTGCCTACAACCACCTGAGTAGTTACCGAGCGGGGTGTTTTACGCAAGGCGGTATTACTTTTCATATACTGTGTTGTAATAGTCAGTTCATAAGTGCCATCGGCGAGGCTGGCGGGGACAACGAACATGAGTTTCGAGGGGTCGTTGGTGCCAAACATATCGGTACCCACTTTTACCACAGCATCGCTGGATATGTTGCGCAGGGAAATACCGACAGCGGGATCGTCGCCAATGATACGGAGGTAGGCACCGTAAACGGCGAAGTTGCGTCCCGGGGTCATCGAGCCGTCGGTCAAACCATTGCTGCGGTCTTCAACGCTGCTGATGTACATCACATCCGCCTTTTCACCCTGGATAACGACTTCTGTTTGGGCGATTTCTTCACGCAGTATTTTGTCCTGGATGAAAGAGACATAAATTGCATTTTTGAGAGGGTTCCAGATGCCTTTTTCGATAATTCCGGTAAAACGGGGTACGGCATGGAAAAGGCCGGTGTTTACATTATACCCGTTCATCAGGAAGCGGGCAACGATACGGAGAAAGAGGATAACTACGTGAATAATAGTTTCTCTGCGAAGGCCGGTGTCTTCACTTAGCATCTCTTTATAGATGTCTTCGAGTTCTACATTGCCTGCGGGATCAAGAACCAGGATCCGGTCTTTCGGATCTGACGTTACGCTATTGTCCGCCAGCCATCCTTTTAATTTATTCTGCATACTAGTGTGTTTTTGTGGAGATTTGACAATCTTCCTGTTTATATTTTATCTTTCTGTAAAGAAAACGAATGACTAATTTTAACGTTCCTTTTTTCCACCACAAAACTAGGTCTTTTTTCACCCAGACAAATATTTCTAATTATTTGTTACTGCTTATTTATCAAATATTTATCCGACTTTTCAAGTAAAACTACGAATTCTTCATAAATGACTAGAAAAAAGGAACGTTTTGGCTAGTCATTTTGTTTTTATTCCCTTCTGAAAATTCCTCTATACATTTATATCTAATAATTTATCGGTGTTTTATTCACAAACAGATAAGGCTTATCAAACTTTCACTGTGTCCCCCGTTTTAACAAAGCCATATTTGAATGAAATGAGAGGGTTCGAGGAAATATTGCTATATTTGTGGTATTAGAATTCTAAAATTCATTCTACTATGAGCAAGAAATATCCTATTGGAATACAGAATTTCGAGAAGCTTCGCAAGGACGGGTATCTTTATATTGATAAAACGGCATTGATTTATCAACTGGTAAATTCCGGTAGTTACTACTTCCTCAGCCGCCCGCGGCGCTTTGGTAAGAGCTTGATGATTTCAACATTCGAAGCCTATTTCGAGGGGAAACGCGAGTTATTCGAGGGGCTTGCCATAGAGAAGCTGGAGGAAGACTGGGTGAAACGGCCGGTGCTTCATCTTGATCTTAATACACAGAAGTATGATTCACCGGAAAGTTTGGAGCATATTCTTGGGGCAACCTTGACGGAATGGGAAAAGATCTACGGGGCAGAACCTTCCGAAATCGGCCTGTCTTTACGTTTCGCCGGTATCATCCACCGCGCTTATGAGAAAACAGGGCATCGCGTCGCCATCCTTGTAGATGAATATGATAAGCCAATGTTGCAGGCCATCGGCAATGAGGTATTGCAACGCAGTTTCCGCAGCACCCTGCAAGCATTCTGCGGTGCATTGAAAAGTATGGATGGTTGTATTAAGTTTGCCATACTGACAGGGGTTACCAAGTTCGGCAAGATTAGCGTATTCAGTGCGCTAAATAACTTGAAGGATTTATCGATGTCGGAAAAGTTTAACGCTCTCTGCGGTATCACTGAAAAGGAGTTGCACGACAACTTCGAAGAGGGTATCAACGAACTAGCGGAAATGCAAAGAATGACTTACGACGAGGTATGTGCCAAACTAAAAGAATCATACGATGGTTATCATTTCGTAGAAAATTCTGTTGGTATCTATAATCCGTTTAGCTTACTGAATACATTTGCCAAACGGAAGTTCGGCAACTACTGGTTTGAGACCAGTATGCCGATTCATCTGATGGAACTAATGAAAGTACACAATTACGATCTTCAACGCTTGGCACACATTGAAACCGATGAAAATGCTTTGAACAACACTCTCGATTCATCCTCCACTGATCCTTTCTCATTAATTTACCAATACGGCTATCTCACTATAAAAGGATATGACCGCGAGTTCGGCTTGTATCGTCTTGGCTTCCCCAACCGCGAAGTGGAAGAAGGACTTACCGATTATGTTTGATCAGATTCATGAACTCTTCGCGCGTCTTTGCCTGCTGGAAGAAGCCGGTGAAGTCGGAAGTAGTTGTCAGGGAGTTCTGCTTTTCCACGCCGCGCATCTGCATGCACATGTGTTGTGCTTCGATAACAACCATAACGCCCAGCGGGTCGAGTGTCTGCTGGATGCAGTCTTTGATCTGCATCGTCAGGCGTTCCTGTATCTGCAAGCGGCGGGCGAAGATATCCACTACGCGGGGGATCTTGCTCAGACCTGTGATATATTTCTTGGGGATATAAGCGACATGGGCCTTTCCGAAGAAAGGGAACATGTGGTGTTCGCAAAGAGAGAAGAAGTCGATATCTTTGACGATGACCATCTGCTTGTAGTCTTCTTCCTGGAACATGGCGGAAGCCAGTACCTGGGCAGGGTCTTCGTTGTATCCTTTAGTTAGAAACTGCATTGCTTTGGCAACGCGCTCCGGCGTTTTGATCAGACCTTCGCGATCGGCGTCTTCGCCCAGCAAGCCGAGAATTTGTTTGTAATGGCCCGCCAGTTCTTCGCGCTCAGCCAAGGTCTTTGCATCTATATCTTTTGTCATTTCTGTAAGACAGTTCTTTTGCTTAGTTAATTCAGAGGGATTTTTACTTCTTGCCGAACGATATACATCTCTTTGCCGAACGAAGGGAAAGCCGTCATCAACAGGCGCTGCATGTGGTAGGCCTCTTCGTGCGAACGGAAATCACCTACACGCAGCTTCCAGAAGGGGGCGTTATAGGTAACATAAGTCGGAACGGTTGGGAACAGCTCCTTGATCTTCTTTTCTTTCTCAAAGGCTTCGTCTTTCGACTTGCGCTGGTTATTACCGGAGAAAACCTGTGTACGGAATCCTTGTATCTTCAGGAAAGCGGTGCTGTCGGTCTTCTCGACATTCTCGCCGTGTAAACGTACTCCTACCATATCCCGGAGAGCCTGAGGCTGGTTGATGATCACCTCGCCTTTTCCCGGTTTCGACGTCTGTAAATCATCGAAGATTGTCTGAACCGATTCGTCGACACTTGTCTGTGCAGACGCTCCGGCCGCACAGGCCAGCAACATGAATAATAGAGCGATACAAGGGAATTTCTTCATTGTAATTGTTTTTTGAATTATAAGGAAGTCCTGCGTAACCTCCTCGCAAGACTTCCTTAATAAATAATGTCAATTAAAATGCTTCGATAATCGGCATGAATTTGTCAACACCTAAAGAAGCACCACCGATCAGACCACCGTCTACGTTCGGTTTAGAGAACAATTCCTTAGCGTTGCCAGCGTTACAGCTACCACCATACAGGATCGTGCAGTTGTCGGCAATTTCCTGGCCGTATTTAGCAGCCAGTGTAGCGCGGATATGAGCATGGATTTCTTCTGCCTGGTCTGAAGAAGCAGTCTTGCCGGTTCCGATAGCCCAAACCGGTTCGTAAGCCAGAACAATCTTAGTGAAGTCTTCAGCAGACAGGTCGAACAAAGAACCTTTGATCTGAGCGTCTACCACTTCGAAGTGTTTGCCGGCTTCTCTTTCTTCCAGCACTTCACCGATACAGAAGATCGGAGTCAGGCCGTTAGCCAGAGCCAATTCTACTTTCGTTTTCAGGATTTCCGGAGTTTCGTGATAGTAAGCACGTCTTTCAGAGTGACCCAAGATGACATATTTAGCACCTGTAGAAGCAACCATAGCGGCAGATACTTCACCGGTGTAAGCACCTTTGTCCTTGTCTGCACAGTTTTCAGCAGCTACACCGATCTTGTCAGTGTCAATAGCAGCAGCGATGCTTGCCAGGTGAGTAAACGGAGTACCGATGATAACATCGCAGTTGATAGTTTTGCCTTTCAGCGCTTCGTTCAAACCTTTTGCTAACTCCATGCCTTCCTGAAGAGTTGTGTTCATCTTCCAGTTTCCTGCTACAATATTTTTTCTCATTGTCTTAATTAATTAAATATATGAATATAACAAATCTTTTATTCAGCCTTATCCTTCCGTCGCCTGCGGTTGCGGAAGAAGTCGTATACCCAAACAAGCAACAAAGGTACGGTAAAAGTTAATAGGATGGTAATAAGCCACCCATCTTCTTTTTCTTTTGTTTTATTTATGTCGAGATGGCTTTCGATCTGCGCTTTGATATGCTCCTCGTCGGGGATATCGTTGTAATGCCATTTGCCCATTACGGTGCCGTCTTTCAGCAGGACAAGCCCGGGGTTGGAGCGGATAATGGTTTTGAGCAGCACCTCATCCGCCATGCGGAAAGGATATTCGGCTCCGGTATTGTCGCTCCACTCATCGATCATCTCCGACGACGAGCCGGTGACGCAGTAGAACGGTATATCATACTCCAGCGCATAGTCGTAGACGCTGTTGATTTCGTCGATACGTTCGTCGTCCGCATCTTCCAGCTTCGGGGCAACCAGCAGCAGGACGGGGTTGGAGTTATACAGGATATCATCGGTCACATCTTCGCCCTCGGCGTTATAGATATTGAAAGAAGCGACGGGCGGCTCATAGCCTTTCTTCAGCAGTTCCGTCTTCGACTCTACGAACGTCCAGGTGCTATCGTTCTGCGGATAATCTTCGAGCGAGAATTCTTTCTTTACCCCATCTTTCTCGTAAACGAAAGTATAACGGTATTCATCCTGCGGCACACCGTCGGGTATTTCCATCAACGCCGGGATATTGGCTCCGATCTTATACGGGCGGAAATCCATTACCGGCAAATGATTGTAGTTCCAATAAGCAAAACCAATCCCGAAGAAGTAGGCAAACAGAGCCACAAACCAATACACTTTATACGTAAAGCATTGGAACATCTTGCCGGTATGCATGAACACCATGATGGCGGCAGCCGACAAAACGATATTCTTAAAGAACGTCTCCCAATTGGAAATAACGAGTGCATCCCCAAAGCAACCGCAGTCGGACACCGGGTTGAAGATAGCCAGATATAACGTAAGCGGCGTCATAAACGCCATGAAAAGCAGTACCAGGAAAGAGTTGTAGCGGCGATATACGCCCAACAACATGCAGACGCCCATAGCAAACTCAGCCGCAGAGAGCGCGAAAGAAGCGAGGACGGCAAAAGGCTGCAACATATCTAATCCGAAAGAAGTAAGATAGTCGCCAATCTTAATGGCGCCCCCCATCGGATCGACCGCCTTCACAAAGCCGGAGAAGATAAACACGACCCCGATCAGCAGACGGCTGCATTCTGTCAGTATTTTTATTGCAGTCTCTTTATAGTTCATATATTACTCTTCGCCGTATTCAAGCTTGATCAGACCGAACAGGGCGTAATTGATCATATCCATATAGTTGGCATCCACACCTTCCGAAACGATTGTCTTGCCGCCATGGCTTTCGATCTGCTTCGTGCGGTAAATCTTCATCAGAATCAGGTCGGTATAAGAGCTAATACGCATGCTGCGCCAGGCTTCGTCGTAATCGTGGTTCTTGGCATACATCAACTCCTTGGTGGCGGTAATGTATGTATCATACAAGGCCAGCGCTTCCTCGTTGGTCATATCCGTCGTATCCGAGAAACCTTTGGCCAGCTGGATCAATCCGATCACACCGTAGTTCACGATGGCAACAAATTCGGGACGTATCCCTTCATCCACCATGTTTACCCCTTTAATCTCGAGACTGCGGATACGATTTGCCTTAATAAATATCTGGTCGGTCACCGACTGGGGACGCATGATCCGCCACGAGGGACCGTAGTCTTTCAACTTCTTTTCGAACAACTCCCGGCATTGGGAAATCACTTTCTCGAACTGCGCCTTCGTATCTGCCATATTCTCTATATCATTTAGATGCCCACAAAGATAAAGATAAATCCAAACCTGACCAAAAGTGAACAGACTTTAACCGTCTTACAGCTGATAACGGAGCGACAGGAGAAACTCCCGCGGACGGATCTGTACCCACGAAGTATAACTTTCCAGGGAAGAATACCGGTATATCCATAGATACGCTTATCAAAAAGATTTGTGGCGATTGCCATTACCTGCCAACGCCGGGACTTCCATCCAACGGAAAGATCGGCGAAAACGGCATCGACCGCCTGGCCGGCAGCTACATCATTGTGGTAATAATCCAAGGAGCAACTGACCTCGAGCGGTAAGAAAATATAAGAAAGACGCATTTGTTGAGTGACATTCCATAGAGGAGCCAGCCGCGTGCGATCGCCTATCTTCGTTCCTCCGTATTGGATAGCTGCCTCGTAGCCGGCTTCCCAATGTCGGTCGGGTGTCCAGGTTATTTTCGGTTCGTAGCGCATAAAGCGATACTGGTAAGGCAGGCGTTCGCCTTCACTCATCTGTTCTGCTTTATTGATGCTGAACAAAGTGGTAAGGGATGTTTTTACTCCCCAATCGTAGAAGCCCTTGGAAAAAGCGCCTTTTGCAGACCAGCCGGAACCTTGGTTGGACAAAGGTAAAGAGACTAGCTGTATCTGCCCGTCCTTGATACGTTGCTCGAATATACGGTTCGACCAGAGACGGTCATGCGTCAGGTTGAAGGTGGCAAAAAACTCGCTTGCCGTACGCTTGTATTCCCCATACACAGAATAGATTTGCTGCCGATTAACAGGAAGGATTCCGCAATTCAGGATACTGTTCCGGTAATCCGTTTGTTAGGGACGGTCGTACAGGTCGACCATGTCTCCATAGCGTTCCTTATAAGAAGCATGGGCGGTGAAACGCCAGGCGTAATTCAACTTGTAAACCACAGATAAAGAAGGATTGAGCGAGATACGGGAGAAATCGACGCCCGTATATCCCGTCCACCTGATCGGGGCGGAAAGCGAGACGGTCCATTTGTAGCCATTCCATTGATAATCCGGGGAGAGATAACCTTGCAGGCTTTTGCCGATATTGCTGATTTCCCCGATTACGCCCACCGTATATTGTCGTGTAAGCAGCCCTTTCTTTCGCAGGGAAGAGATGGAATTGTCGGTATAGAAATCCTGCAAGTTCATTGGATGCTCTTCGTTATCTACCCGGAGTGTGGCGGAATTGCTGTAGTAACGAAGCAAGGAGCGGACTTCCATCGTATGGTTATCGCGGTTCCACAGACTACGGAAAAGGTTACGAACACCCAGTTCCGGTGTCCGGATACGTTGAGCCAGCGCCGTATTTCCGGCAGGGGAAAAGTTCCCTATGATTTGTGAGAGACCGGACTGCCAGTTACCGGTAGCCGAGAAATCATTCTTTAGATACTGTTCCTGCGTATTACTTTCCAGTCCAATGTTGAGATGAACCCGGTCTGATTGAATCCGGCTATTGCTTTGCTCGGTTACATGAACCGTATCGGAAGATTGGTAATAAGAAGTCTCGCTACCTCTCTCCTGTACCTGCCGGTCGTGGATATAACCGGCGTTGATGCGAAGCTGGGTGTCTTCATTAAGTTTATAAAGACGGTTGGCGGACAAACTGTGTATTTGGTTGAACAACCACCGTCCCTTTTTTAAGGGCGCACTAAATTCCGGCTGTTGCAGGAAGCCGGGTATTGCAGGCTCTGCCCAGCATGCATCGGACGATTCGGTCAGGCGATCCTGCTCGCCCGATACGTCCTGCCCGGTATTGTTCCCCTTGTACAGATAAGCGGACTGACTTTTCCGGCTGATCTGCAAGGCATCCGCTCCCCCTTTCCACAAAAGCAGTGAAGCACCCAGACCACCTTCCAGATTGATCAGCCAGCGATCGCGGAACTCCGGTTTCAACTTCAAATTCAAAGCGACATCTTCCGTCCTTATCTTCTTTTGCAGTACACGGATAGGCTGATGGTTTTCCATCACTTGCACGTTTTACACAGCATCAGCTCGCAAGTTCTCACTGATTTGTTTGTATTTACCGTTCGTAAGATCGAGCCCTTCCACATAGAAATGGGATATATCTTTACCGTTATAGGATATCTTACCGAGATCGTCGATATCGATACCCGGCAATTTCAGCAACACATCTTTGATAGACTGGTCTTTGGGAGAAAGGAATTGTGTAACGTCATAATTGATCGTATCCTGCCTGCCCCAGACCCGCCCCGGACGGATTTCCACTTCCTTTAAATTGAACACTTGCGGTTCCAGTTCAAAAAGAAGCGGCTGCCCGGCTTGTACAGCTTTCCGTTGCCCCTGATAACCCAGGATCGAAACGGAGACGAAAAGCGAATCCGTTTGCCGGGGTTGCGGAAGCGTGAACACTCCTTCGCCATCGGTTAATGTATAGTTTATCGGCAGCGAAGCATTTCCCCGGGTCAGTTGCACAGTAGCTGCGTCTACCGGCATCCGGTTTTCTCGGTCAATCACAGTGCCCTTGATTACAGCTTGAGCGAAAACTGTCGATCCTGCCGGACAAAGCGACGCTAACAAAACAAATGTATACATATAGACTGCAATCCATCTCATCTCTCTGCCAGTTCTATCGGGTTATACGGCATATCCTTGGGTTGGTAGGGCTTTCCGTTATCATCAGTGACAGTCACTTTTACCTGCGGGGATGTCAAAGCGATATATCCGAGAGGATCGGCAGCATACCGTTCGTAAGCCTTTTGCAGGTTCTTGCGGTTGATCGGTTCGAAATCGGTTCCACCGAAAAGGATCGGGCTTTTGCTTAATTCGATACCCGTACAGACAAAAGTATAATGCTCGCAGCTATCCTGCGCTTTCAGGATTAATCCCGGCAAACCGCATAATTTCCAGGGGCCTTCGCTTTTCGGTATCTCCGGCGTGTACCAGGCTTCGTAATCCCTGCCTTTGAAATGGCAGGTAGCCTTCCGGCAAGGATAGGAAAGGATAGTCATCGTATCAGGATGCAACACCCATTCCGGCCGTTCTGTCTTTTCCTCGCAACGAAAACGGCTCGCGGCAAGAGCGTCCAATGTGGTTATCTTTCCCTCCGGATAGTTCTTATAAACCTGGGCATTAACCTTCGACGAATATTGTTTGATATGCTCCATTATGACTTCCTGCGAGACTCCTGCCGCCTTATCGGCTTCCAATACGGAATCGGCAAGAGACTTCGCATAGCTATAATAGACGGAACACTTATCCCCTACTTTCAACATCATACTCTCTTCTTCCCGCTTTTCGAGATGAAGCGTGTCCGCTATGGAAGTGGCCTGATACTGCACTACAAATCGTGCCATATCGACAGGTTTGGCATTCAACACATCATTCAGATTGAAGATGTTTATGGAAACTTGGGCATCCGCCATACTTCCGGCTCCGGAAAGCCCCATACACAAAAGACTGATTGTTGCTACAAAGTGTTTCATAACGTGTTAATTTTAGAATTTCTTTACTGCAAATGTAGAGGGGTAATGCCAGTTAAGCGACCTGTTTTTATTACTGAAATATTACTCGCCCGATAAAAGCGGCTAAGTGTACATTGTAATCTTTGAGGAGTGATCTATCTTTGTGACAAATAAATAAGAGATGGGAAAAGAAATCCGATGGGTATGGATAATCTCGCTGATAGCAGCGTTGGCGGCAGTCGGGGTGCAGGGCTATTGGTTGTACAACCAGCTCAAGTACGAGCGTTTTGTGTATGCCGGAGAGCTTGCCACTAAGGTAAAGCAGGCTAGTGACGAGGAGTTTGCAATCCGAAAAGAGGAAGCGCAGATGACGAAAGCAAACTATGTAATCGAACGAAGCTCGAAATACGACTCGAATAAAAACCTGGTGAACAGGATAAAGAGTACGTTCGGTCTGAAACTCGAATCGAAAGACACAAGCAACCTGGTAGCATTCAAGCTTAACCTGGATCCGAATTTGCCGGAAGATAGTTTATACCTCGGAGTAGATCATGCTGTCGTCCAGCATTTTAATCCATTCAGGAGCGATCGGTTGGATTCTATCCTGTCTGCCCGCATGCCCGGACTGTCTTATAAAATCCGTCCGTTCGCTGAGGAAGATACGCTTCATGGCCGTCCGGTTCCTGTATGGAGGTCGTTATCCGACAATCCATTATCCCCCTCGATCTCGGTGAGTTACATGTTTGCCCCTATAAACCGGGAAGGCGTTTGGGTAGACATTGACCTTCCTTTGAACCCGTTACAGAGCCGGATGGGATGGCAACTGTCCCTGAGCCTGTTCCTTATATTGATACTACTGGCTTGCCTGGGCTATCAGATACATACGATTTGGGAGCAGATGCGATTGAACGAGTTGCGCGAGGGATTCGTACATACGATGATCCACGAGCTAAGGCGCCCGGTGCAGACGCTGAAAATGTTTGTCTCCCTCCTCAACGACAAAGAGATGCATACGGATGAAACGACAACGGAGCAAGTCCTCCAAGATTCCATGTTCGAATTGGATAATCTTTCCGCTTATTTAGGGAAATTGAGAGACATGGTCTGTGCAGACGAACAGGCTACCCTGTTGAAACGGTCTTCTTTCAACCTCCGCGAACTAGTGGAAAAGGTAATTCGTCTGACCAATATCCCCGATGGGAAGCAAGTCGTTGTCTCAACCGCCTTCCCTCCGGATATGCCGGATATAACGGCCGATCCGGTACATATAGCGAATGCGCTGTCTAATTTGATAGAGAATGCCATTAAGTATTCGGGGACGGAAGTGGATATTCAGATCGTCGTATTGTGAAATGACGACCAAGTCGAATTGACAGTATCCGATAATGGTATCGGTATTTCCCCGGAAGAACAATCAAAAGTATTCGAGAAGTTTTACCGTTCTACCCATCTACCCGATAAGCAGATCCCCGGAATCGGTTTAGGCCTGAGTTATGTCCGCCAGATCGTCGAGGCACACCAGGGTTCGGTTTCCCTCCAAAGTAAACTGGGCAAAGGAACCCGGATAACAGTAAGTTTACCTGCAGCAACGGATAATATGAAATCTAACAGAATAGAATAATGAAAGCCCCTTTGAAAATACTTTTTGCAGACGATGATTTGAAGTATTCGCTCGTCCTGAAACGTTTCCTGGAACGGGAAGGTTACGATGTGACCTATACCGGAAACGGCGTAATGGCTTTGGAGCAATTCTCCGCCGTCAAGCCGGATCTGGTCTTGCTGGATATCAATATGCCCGGACTGAACGGTTTCGAGGTAGCGGAAAAGATCCGGGAACATGATCGCCATATCATGCTTTTCTTTCTCTCCGACCGCTCCGACAAAAGCGACCAGCTAAAAGGTTTCAGCCTGCAAGGTAACGATTACCTTGCCAAACCCTTTTATCCGGAAGAATTGATAGCCCGCATCAAGGAACGCTTCGCGACCGGAATGACGGAAAACGTACAAGAGGAAAACTATCATTTCGGGAATACGGTATTTAATTACACCATCAACGAGATCCGGACAGGAAATCAGAAGGTATTGATTACTTCCCGGCAAGCGGAGATTCTGCGGATACTGGCCACCAACCTGAATCTTGCCGTCAATCGCGACCTCATACTGAATGCGGTTTGGGGAACAAGCTCATACGCTAATTCATTGGCTTTGAACGTGCAGGTTTCCTATCTCCGTAAAGCGTTACGCAACGATACCGCTTCCGGCATAATTTCTTTGCCGAAAAAAGGATATATGCTGAAAGGGTAAAAAATTATACACCATTGCGTTTACTCAAATAAAGTTTGTTAGTTTTGCAGTGCTACTATTATTAAAACGCAACTCTATGAACCGGTATGTTTCCGCAAAAGCGGGCTATGTATTACTTTTTTATATCCTGCTGTTTACCGCTTGCCATCAACTGTCGGACAGGGCGATACTCGACCATGCAGAAGCCTGCCTGCAACAAAATCCGGACAGTACCTTGCTCATACTCGAACAAATTCAATTTCCAGAACTGTTAGAGGGAAAAGATAAGGCCAATTACTGGTGCCTGCATGCAACAGGATGTAGAAACACAGGACAATCGTACGTAACCGACTCATTACTGCAATATTCACTCGATTATTACACATCCGTTCCCGACTCTGTCCGACTACGCAACTGCTACCGGCTGGAAGCGCAACGCCAGGAATGGCTAAAACAATACGACCGGGCAGACTCCCTTTACCGGTCTGCCATCGCCGCCTGCCCCCATAACCAACAAAGCCATATTCCCTCTTTATACGACAAACTGGTCAGACTGCACAATGACCATATCAACCGGAAGAATTATCCGTTGGCACGATACTACGCCCATCAGTTATTGTCGGTGACCGATGACCCGGATTGGCATATAACCGCCTATTACAACCTGGCTGTCAGCTACAACTTTGAAGGAACAAATACTGACTCAGCCATATATTATACGCATAAATGCCTGGAACTGGTTTACCGGATGCCTTCCGAAGAACGTCCTTTCTATCTGAGCAACTGTGCCAATATGATCGGACTGGGCCCACACGAAGCATTGAAGCTTATGGATGAAGCAATAGCTATCAATCCACAGATTTACTATTATTCAGGTACCTGCACCAAAGGATATTTCTATCTGGCAATGGGTAAACCTGATTCCGCCCTGCAATGTTGTCTTAAAGCAATGGCATCGGAAAAGGATTACCCGACACTTCATAATGCGCTTAATACATTATATGCTTGTGCCAGTTATGCATTATCGCCCCAGGATATACGTTCCAAAAACTTTATTTACAATGATTCGATTTACAACGCATCGTCACAACAGCGATTGATCAACGACGAGCATGTGCTCAATCAGCAGATATCCCTGAAAAAACAATATACCCTAAACCTGCAGCAACAACAGCTCAAATTATTGTTGGCCGGCATCCTGTGCGTACTGATCCTGGCCGGCAGCTTTCTTTATATCTATTTCTGCAACCGGAAACAACGTTGGATTGCTTCCGAAGAAAAAGCGGAGGCACTTGAGCTATTATTGAATAAAGCCCGGGAAAATACAGCCGGAAAGCCTTCGTCCAACGGAGCATTTTTCCGCCGCATCCTGTTGAAACAACTGGGGTTGATCCACCTGCTCGCTTCTTCACCTACCAATGCCAATCAGGAACTGCTTCGCCAAATCAATCATTTGGAGGAAGAAGCTGGAAAAGACAACCCGTTATTAAACTGGGAAGAACTATACCCGATTATCGATGCATCCTACAATAATTTCTATACGAAACTAACGAAACAGTATGGCGATGTGCTCAATGAAAAAGAGATCCAGCCTTGTTGCCTGCTATGTGCCGGTTTCACAACAAAAGAAATCAACGTCGTCACCGGGCAGAGCGTCTCGACGATCTATCATCGCAAAATAGATATCCGCCACAAGCTGAAACTGGACGAAACTAGGGGACTTTCTGACTTCATTCTAAACTTGCAGATCCCGGAAAGCGGAGTGCAGACTTTTTCCTAAAACAGACACTGAATACCAGAGAATTACGAGCATAATTACAGATTAGAAACAGGGTAATGCATGCCACTTTTCCGATCAGTTTCTTCTACATTTGGGCATAAATCAAACGTAGAAAAACAATGAGAACAACGATTATTGCACTGGTCTGTTTACTCCATTTCCATTCGTTATCCGCACAAGTAATCAAGGGAGAAATAACGGATACCAACCGGCAACCTGTTGCTTATGCCAACATAGTAGCTCTCCAACCCGGGGACTCGGCATTTGTGCAGGGAACCGTCAGCGATGAAAGCGGATTATTCCGCCTAGAAATACCCGGTAAGAACACCTATATTATTAAGGTTTCCTGCATCGGTTACCAAACGGAATATCGGAACAGCAACGAGGGAATCGGCACCTTCATGTTAAAAGAAGACATGCAAATACTCTCGGAAGTAGAAATCAAAGGGAAAATGCCGGTGTTCCAATTAAAAGGAGACAGGTTCGTTACACAGGTAGCAGGTTCTTTGTTAAGTAAAGCCGGATCAGCAAACGACGTGCTCGAACGTATTCCCGGTGTAGAAGGGAAATAAGGTAAATTCACCGTTTTCAGGAAAGGAACCCCGCTGATCTACATAAACGGACGTAAGATCTATGACATGACGGAACTCGAAAAGATCACATCTGAAGATATCCGCTCTGTCGACCTGATAAACAATCCAGGAGCCGAATATGACGCATCTGTAAAAGCCGTACTGAAAATCCAGCTAGTGCGCAAAAAAGGTGACGGATTCAGCCTGAATGCCGCCAGCCAACTGAGCCAGGCGCACCGCACCAGCCATTATCAGCAACTCGATATGAATTATCGCCACAAAGGCTTGGATCTTTTCACCCGGTTCACTTTTCAGCAATGGAAAGACTGGCAGGAGCAGACAAACGATCAGACCATCAAAGCGGATACGGTCTGGAATATCCGGAACCGGCTTCATCTGGAATCGGAAAGCAACTCCATTTATTCGACTTCGGGGGTTAATCACGAAATCAACGACAGTCATTCACTGGGAGCACAATATTCAGGTTCCTTCGGCTTAAAGGGTACCGGTGGATGACTCTCGGATATGGATATTACAGCAAACGATATCTTCAACGACCATATCCAAAACACCTATTCATCCACCTACGTCCCCAGCCGTTACCACTCCGTAAACACTTATTATCTGGGTAAAGTAAAAGAGCTGAGTATCGACCTGAACTTCGACTACATCAGAAACGAAAATAAAAACGAACAGGAATCCATCGAAAACAGCCGGACAGGAAACGACTGTATCGTCACATCCCAATATGAAACCGACAACGACCTGTACGCCTTTAAACTGGTATTCAGCCATCCGGCAGGAAACGGTACAATAAAAGCCGGAACCGAAATAAGCCGTACGGAGCACCATGACAGTTTCCTCAATCCCGAACAGATCTTGCCCGACAGTAAGAACCGACTACAAGAGGCACACAGTGCGGCTTTCATCAGTTACAGCATTCCTTTGCAATCCTGGCAACTGGTAGCCGGCATTCGTTACGAACATATCCGTAACCGTTATTACATCGACGACATTTACAACGAAACACAAAGCCGCAAATACGATAATATCTTCCCTAATATCTCTCTGTCCAAAGTTTTCGGGAAACTGCAAACATCCATAAGCTATACGGCAAACACATCACGTCCTTCTTATAGCATGCTCAGCAGTAATCGGCAATACAACGACCGTTTTATCTATCAGGGCGGCAATCCGTACCTGCAACCCACATCGATCCACGACTTGACACTCAATATGAGTTACAAATGGCTCTACTTCGTTGCCTCCTACCAGTACGCTAAAAACGCAATTGTTTCATCTATCGAGCCATACGAAGAAGATCCGCAACTCTGTATCTGGATACCGCGCAATGTAAAAAAGAAGAAAGATCTATGGATCATGCTGAGCGCCTCTCCCACGATCGGTTGCTGGCATCCTTCTTTCTCCGTAAGCATTATCAGGCAGTTTATGGATAAATGGACGGATAATCCGGACATGAAACCTTATCATCCGCGTTTGTATACCGGCATACAAAACATGTTCAATCTGCCGCTCAATTTTATACTGAATGTCGACGCTATGTGCAAAAGCAATACTTACGAGGGGAAAGCATGGCACCCGGGATTCGGTAGCATCCATGCCGGTATATCCAAAAGTTTCCTAGCAAACAATGCATTAACAGTACAAATACGAGGAAACGATTTGCTGAAAGCTTTCCGCAATTCCGGTCGGTATTACGCAGATACCATTACCTTCGATACCTGGAATTACAGCGATTCGAGAAACCTGACAGTCACCGTTCGCTACAAATTTAATACAAACAATGTTAAATACCGGGAAACAGGAGCTGGTAATACAGAAAAAAGGGACTGTCCAAAAAGTGGATAGCCCCTTTAGCTATTGTTTATTTCGGT
>JAJPZM010000061.1 GCA_021204335.1 Parabacteroides sp.
AACTTCACAGCCACCCTTATTCGATTTAACCAAAACCTTAACTATGAAAAAATTTACGTTTTTCGTATGCAAATATAGTGCTCGGATTTGAACTGTGCAAACCTTTGGCGGTTTATTTTTATCGAATGCGGGTATTTAAAATAAATTAACAGTATTAAGATGACAAATCAGGAAAATGGGGCAGACTTAAAATCTGCTGCCGGAATGGATGAGAAGAAATTGTTCATCGAGACCTACGGGTGCCAGATGAATGTAGCAGACAGTGAGGCCGTGGCGTCTATCATGAAAATGGATGGATATGCACTGACCGACAAAATCGAAGAAGCGGATGCGATCTTCGTAAATACCTGTTCGGTACGCGATAACGCGGAACAGAAAATTTACGGGCGGCTTCAATATTTCCAGTCGTTGAGGCGGAAAAAGAAATCGCTGATTGTCGGCGTACTGGGTTGTATGGCCGAACGGGTAAAAGAGGAGTTGATCAACGTGCATCACGCAGACCTGGTGATGGGGCCTGACTCTTATATGGATCTTCCTAACCTGGTCGGGGCAGTAGAGCATGGCGAAAAAGCCATCAATGTGGAACTTTCCACGCAGGAAACCTATAAAGATGTGATTCCCCTGAAACTGGGCGGCGTGCATATCTCCGGTTTTGTGTCGATCATGCGCGGATGCAATAACTTCTGTACCTATTGCATCGTCCCCTATACCCGCGGACGCGAACGTAGCCGCGATGTGGAAAGTATCCTGAACGAGATACGGGATATGCGCGACAAAGGATTTAAAGAAGTAACCCTGCTGGGGCAGAATGTCAATTCCTATCTTTTTGAAAAAGGGGATGAAAAGATTACCTTCCCCGTATTGCTGGAAAGGGTGGCGGAGGAAGTGCCGCAGATGCGTGTCCGTTTTACGACTTCCCACCCGAAAGATATGAGCGACGACACGTTGCATGTAATCGCCGCACACGATAATATATGTAAGATGATTCATCTGCCGGCTCAATCCGGTAGTTCGCGCATCCTGAAAGTGATGAACCGTAAATATACCCGCGAGTGGTATCTGGATCGTATTGCCGCTATCCGCCGGATTCTTCCGGACTGCGCCATTTCCACCGACTTGTTCTGTGGCTTCCATTCGGAAACGGAAGAAGATTATCAGGAGACACTCTCCCTAATGCGCGAAGTGGGCTACGATAGCGCTTTCCTGTTCAAATATTCGGAACGCCCCGGCACGTATGCGTCCCAGCATCTTCCTGATACGGTTTCGGAAGAAGAAAAAGTGCGCCGTTTGCAGGGAATGATCGATTTGCAGAACCAGTTGTCGGAAGAAAACAACCTGCGCGATATAGGCAAGGAGTTCGACGTCCTGATCGAAGGCTTCTCCAAACGTTCGCGCGAGCAATTGTTCGGCCGCACCAGCCAGAATAAAGTGGTGATCTTCGACAAGAAGAATTACAAAGTAGGCCAATATGTCAGAGTACGGATAAACCGGGCATCGTCGGCAACTTTATTTGGTGAACCGGTAGAATAAATCCGGCGAACAGGCAGGTTTGTAAATAGTTAAATAATTGTAATCCGCTGTCTGTCTCGTAATTTATTCGTTCTTTTGCAGAAAAATTGGGAGGCATGTACCTTATACATGTCTCTCTAATTTATTGAATAATATTAAGGTTTAGTCTAATGGCTGAAAATAATAAGGTTAGCTCGGTATCTTTCTTTAACTCTCGTCTTACTTCCATTATCAGTATTGCCCTGGTGCTTTTTCTGCTGGGGTTGATTTTGCTGGTCGGACTGCTGGGTAATAAATTATCGGTCTACGTGAAAGAGAATATATCCTTTTCTATCGTATTGAAAGATAACCAGAAAGAGGCGGATATCAAGAAGATGCAGAAAAGCCTCGATGCCCTCCCTTTCATCAAATCCACCGAATATATCTCCAAGGAACAGGCGGCGAAGGAGTTGGAAGAAGAATTGGGAGAAAATCCGGAAACCTTTTTAGGCTTTAATCCTTTGCAGGCATCTATTGAAGTGAAACTTCATTCGGAATATGCCAACCCCGACAGCCTGCAGCATATCGAGAAAAAGATACGGACCTATACATCTGTTTCCGACCTGCTTTATCGCAAGGATATGATGCAGATGGTGAACGATAATATAAAGCGGTTGAGCATTATCCTGCTCGCGTTGGCTGCTGTGTTGATGTCTATATCTTTTGTCCTGATCAGTAACACGATCCGTTTGCTGATCTATTCCAAGCGTTTTTTAATCCATACGATGAAATTGGTAGGAGCAACGTCGGGTTTCATACGCCGGCCTTTTGTGCGCTACAATGTGGTGAGCGGCATTTTTGCCTCTATTCTTGCAATATTGATGCTGACCGGTTCGTTATATTATTTGCAACACGAACTGGACGGGTTTATCCAGTTACTGGATATGAAGGCTTTATTGGTTGTTTATGCCGGTGTTTTCCTGTTGGGGATTCTATTGTCGGTGACGGCTACGGTTTTTGCCGTAAACAAGTATCTGCGTATGGGTGTTGATAAATTGTATTATATATAATAGTAAAGAAAGATGGCTAAAAGAGATTTTGCTTTCGGAAAAGAGAATTTTATCTTGATTGTGGTGGCAATAGCTGTTATCGCAATCGGTTTCGTGTTGATGAGTGGCGGTGGTTCTGCCGATCCGTCCGGTTTTAATCCGGAAATATTCAGCACCCGCCGTATTGTTGTGGCACCGGTTGTGACGGTGATCGGTTTCGGTCTGATGATTGTAGGAATCCTGAAGAACAGTAAAGGCAAAGAAGTAGCTGAATGAGTTGGTTGGAAGCCCTCGTGTTGGGGATCGTGCAGGGATTGACAGAGTATCTTCCTGTCAGCAGCAGCGGCCATCTGGCAATCGGATCGGCGCTGTTTGGTATTAAAGGTGAAGAAAATCTGGCATTTACAATCGTAGTACATGTGGCTACGGTATTAAGTACATTAGTCGTACTCTGGAAAGAGATTGAATGGATATTCCGCGGTTTGTTCAAATTTCAGATGAACAGCGAAACGCGTTATGCGCTCAATATCCTCGTCTCTATGATACCGATCGGTATTGTCGGAGTATTTTTCAAAGATAAGGTCGAAGCTATTTTCGGGTCGGGTTTGCTTATTGTCGGTTGCATGTTGCTGGTGACGGCGGCTTTGCTGGCATTCTCTTATTATGCGAAACCCAGGCAGAAAACAGCTATCTCGATGAAAGATGCCTTTATTATCGGCTTATCGCAGGCTTGTGCCGTTTTACCCGGACTTTCCCGTTCCGGAACAACGATTGCCACAGGTTTGTTGTTAGGTAATAATAAGGCTAAACTGGCGCAGTTCTCCTTTTTAATGGTTATTCCGCCTATTCTGGGGGAAGCGTTACTGGATGTTCTGAAGCTGGTAAAAGGCGAAGACATTGCCGGAGATATTCCGACGCTTTCGCTGGTTGTCGGTTTTGTAGCGGCATTCCTTTCCGGTTGTCTGGCTTGTAGGTGGATGATCAATATCGTAAAAAAAGGAAAGTTGATCTACTTTGCTATTTATTGTGCAATTGCCGGCTTTGTCACAATTGCATGCATATTGATGAAGTAATATAGAATGGATTTTATAGCAGGAGAGGTTTTATATTTTAATAAACCGTTGACGTGGACTTCGTTCGATCTGGTGAACAAGTTCCGTTATAAGTTGTCGCGGAAACTGAAAGTAAAAAAAATAAAGGTCGGACATGCCGGAACGCTTGATCCGTTGGCTACCGGGGTGATGATAATCTGTACCGGGAGGGCTACGAAGCGGATCGACGAATTCCAGTACCAGACCAAGGAATATGTGGCTACCTTGAAACTGGGTGAAACAACGCCCTCTTTCGACCTGGAAAAGGAAGTGGATGCCGTATATCCGACGGAACATATAACCAGGGAAATGGTGGAAGATATACTGGCTTCGTTTATCGGAACCATTCAGCAGATACCGCCCGTTTTCTCTGCCTGCAAAGTGGAAGGAAAGCGTGCCTACGAACTGGCGCGCAAAGGTGAAGAAGTGGAGTTGAAATCCAAGACACTGGTCATTGATGAAATGGAGTTGCTGGAATGCAACCTGCCGGTCGTTAAAATCAGGGTGGTATGCAGCAAAGGTACTTATATCCGCGCTTTGGCTCGAGATATCGGAGCGGCTTTGCATTCGGGTGCTCATTTGATAGGGCTGGAACGCACCCGCATCGGCGATATAACATTGGATAAATGCATGAATCCGGAAGATATTGATGCTTTTCTGGATGAAGC
>JAJPZM010000062.1 GCA_021204335.1 Parabacteroides sp.
TTAATAAAATCAGATTTTTCATACTCGTTATCTTTTTAATATTAATACGTTAATTCTATACTACATCTATTCTTCCGTATCGACACTCCCCCCGTCAACCGGTTGCCAGGGACCGACCGTCCCTTTAAAAGTGATGCCATCGGTGGCATACCAGACCGTATAAAGGTAAGAGTGTCCGCTCTCCCAACCTTCGACCGGAGTAGATGGCGAAACCTTGAAGGTTTTTCCATCGATCGTGATACTGAAAACCTGTTTCTTCATCGCCTTCGCTCCTACAGGAAGCTGAAGCAGCGAAGCAGATACTTCGTAGAAAGCATCTTGCGGAAGTTTCACAGGGACAGGAGGCCGGCAAAGGGTAAAAGAAGGAAAACCAGGATCTCTCTCTCCCGCCACAATATCCGTCCAGCTACCGTCGCCCAACGAGAGTGTGCCGTTGCCCGGAGCTGTCAGCGTAATACCGTTTAGCAGAGCTTCGGCGGTACTTCCATTCCAGATACGTACCCGTATCTGACATAGGGCATGGCGGAAAGTCAGCTTACTGACATCGGTAGAACCACCGGCATGAGGTGTTACTTCCAGCGAAGCCCACAGGTAATCGTCCTGTGCCCCGGCCCGGTCGCCCAAACCGACTTTTAACGAAGGAGCGGCGGTGGCATCTGTATAAGCCAATGAAACCGAATAAGGCCAACAGGCATAAAAAACATACTTTTTGCCGGACTCGTAATACTTGGCCGGATTATAGTCGATAGTCCCCTCCGCTCCCACTGTGCCCGGCAAGTTATTCATCAGAATCTCTTTACCGGTTCCGTCATTTTGCTCCGAACGGGCAAGCAGACTGATACGGCTATCTTCGAGTAAGACTTTCCCCGACACCGGACCGGTGGCTTTACTGACCTCCACTGATACCCCCGACACAAAGCGGATAGCCGCCGGGGTTGCCGGTAACAACCTGTCGTCCGGCGAACAACCGGAAAACAGACTTGTACAAACCATATATATCAGTAGCCGTTTCATCCGTTTCTGTTATTTTACCGTGATACCGGGACCTGTTACATGCTGCCATTCCACCACACTGGTCGACAACTGGATGGAAGAGGCTCCGTAAGTGATCGTATATTCATAGGAATAACCGGCTTTCATACCGTCGGAAGGCAGAGTCAACGTCTGGTTGTCCTTTGCTGTTGCGGAACTACTATTCCCTTCCGTGACATTCATATCAAACGTATAAGCCGTCTCACCTGTCGCAACAGGCAACAACATCAGTTGCCCCGGAATAGAAAATGTACCTCCGGCTGCTATTTTACCTCCGGTTGCCGGAACATACAGGTTATACACTGCCGAACCTGTCGCCGACGTCCATTCCCCATTGCCGATATTCATCGTTGCACCGGCAGGAGTATGTACCTTCAAAGTATTGAGGGTAAGTTCGTCTTCCGTCCCGTTGACCACCTTCACCGTGATCTGTGTCAGCGCATGGTTGAATTTCAATAATTTGGCATTATCCGACGGGGTCTGGCTTTCAAGAGGCGTTGCATACATATAGTCCGCCTAATCGGCGGGAGTGGTACTGAATGTACATGCCAGCACAGGTGACGTGCCTGCTGAAGGAGCCGTTACGGCCGTCGTATACGGATAATAGGCGAAGAAGCTATATTTCGCATTCTCTTTATACGACTGCACCGGCTCATACGTCAATCCGCCGTTCCCGTTGGTCGTACATGCTATATTATTCATGATCAGGTTATTCGAAGCATGACTGGTTCCCGCCGTCCAGGTGGGCGTCGATGACGTATTTTCTAATGTATATACTCCGACTTTCGCCCCGGAACCGAACTGCGCTCCCGTTACCGGAGCTTTGGTTTGAATACCCGACTCAAACCGGATTGCTTTTGCCGTTACCGGAGCATCCGACAGTTGATTCTCCGAACAGGCACCCAATATCATTAGGCTGCTTACTATTAATACCATTGTTTTCATATAACTGTTTTTTTTAGTGTTACTTTCTTACCGGAATATCGGGGCCTTTCCCGTTAACCCATTCAATAATGCTCACTTCCAGACGGATACCGTTGGGAGCGACATCGATATCGACATTCACGTCCCCTCCCGCTATGTCTTCCTCATCATCCAGTTGGTCGGAAATATTTAGTTCCACCGTTTTATCCGATCCGTCGGCATAAGAGATGGTCAGCCTTAAATCCTTATCCGCTTTACCCGGTACATCATCTTTGCTTTTAAACAGGGAAAAGACCAGTACTGATCCTGTAAATGCGTCGGCAGACCGTTCGATCGGAATATCCGTTTCACCGATAGAAGCAGGAACCGGCTTACCCGTACTCAAGTTGAGCGCAGTAGCGACATTCAGAAGGCCGCCTTTTACCGATTCCACCTCTTTATGATCGGTCACCTTTACATTGAAAGAGATTCGTCGAACCATCGGTTTGGGAGCAACAGACAGGCCGCTAATGTTCTTTTCAGTCACTTTACACCCTGTCAGTGCCGCCGCAAAAAGCCAGCCGGGTTGTCCCACCGTTTCCGAGGCACGAACTACCGGAGCGACATAGGCCTCTGCCGTGGCAAAACGCTCTTCCCCCCCCCCGGAAACGAATACCCGGAGCCGTGCTGTTACGCAGCAATACCTGATAATTGCCTACCGGAAGAAGTCCCTGAAAAGAGGTCGTATCCGATTCCATTTCATAGACCTGTCCGTCTTCAGCATAGAAATACAGCCTCATCCCCTCCCCGATCTCTGCACCGGCCGGCAACGCCCCCCAGTCGAAGGTGAACGCTACACGACTCATCACCGGATCGGTAAAATCCTTTTTACATGAAGCGATGTGTCCTGCCAATACAATCATAATCCCTATACTTATTATCCGTTTCATTTTTTTATCTTTCTACTTTTAAAACCGGTAAATCAAAGAACAATGTATTCCGGTCGGACCTAGATAATATTTTCGTGATAGGTATCTTTATAATAGTTCGGCTTTTCGTAATAATAGTTATTGTATGTAACATGGTCGAACCCGAAGCGTATCCCCACCTCCATACAAAGCGCAGTGTTCAAAGGGAAAACATAGCCATACGAAAATCCTCCCCCTTTATAGGATCCGACATAGCCATGGGAGTTATTGAACATAAAATCAAAGTCACCCAGATGCCCGTACAATCCCAAGTAATGTCCGGTAAACCGATAGTCTTTACCCCAGAACCAATAACGCAACTCGGGACTGGCCTGCCAAACGCTCCATGTCTTCGGGTGGCTACCCTTCGTTTGCCAGTCGGCATAAACGCCTTCAAAATGAAAGGAAAAAGATCCGGTAAAATACCAGTCGAATGTCAGGTTAGGCGTAAGTGCAACCCAATAAAGCAAGTTGGTAGACAAGCCGATATGCGGAACAGGCTGTTCTTTTTCTGCTGCAATAAAAGGCTTTACCGGAGCAACGGTCTGTACCGGAATTATAGATTTCCGGGGGGGCTTCCTCTGTTTGAACATCGACTGCCACTTTAGAAGAAACTTTAGGAGTTGCAGTAACAAGGTGTGATGGCTTTGGTTGTTGTAGCGGGATAGCCAGCCGGTAATCGTCTATTTCCGAACGATCAAACAAAGGATCATTGATAACATATACTTCTTTCCGATAACCGCTTAACTCCCCATTACGGTATAAGTTAACATAAGAAACACCCCCATATCGGTCTATTTCCTTTTTTATTACTTCCAACACGTTTTCTTCCGTAAAATAGATATCTTTATTCGCATAAATCGGTAAAGGACAACGCACCAGGTAGATATGTAGTTTATCACGATACTCACCACTACGATCGATATAAAACGCCATGCATTCTTCGGAGATCGCCAACTTTGATAAAATGTACGCGCGTAAATAGGAAGCATGCAAAGAGGCCTTATTAATAACCTGCAGATTAGCATAGTTGAAGGCACTGACATGGGCTACAATCAGCAAATGATAGTTGCCTGCCTGTATTTTGTTCCTAACTGCCGACAGTTCCCGCTCCATTTGGCGAAGCACAGCGCTATTATTACCATAATCCTCCTGAAGCAGTTCCGCCCCTTCAGGGAAAGAGTACAAAAAAGATGCGGTACGGACATAACTTTGGGCCACCAAACCTAGTATACAAAAGAGACTAAATAAGGATATTATCAGTGCCGTTTTGACCATTATTTTACTGCTATTAGGATGCATCTCTATTTACAATTGAGAGACAAAGTTTACAACAAATTGTAAGTCAGTCGGATATAAGAGGCCGTTAGTACCTGTTG
>JAJPZM010000173.1 GCA_021204335.1 Parabacteroides sp.
AATAATGGAGCCAGTCAATTATTCGTTTCCATATTAATTCACTATTTAACTACAAGGAACTGGCAATTTTTCTGCCAAAGCGTTCAAAGATGTATAATTATTTAATAATGACGTGTTTATGGATTATGTCCTATAAAAAGAGAATAAAATCTCTTTCATAGTGAAAAAATATTTCCAAAATGAAAGAGATACAGAAAGTTTATTTAAAAAAACAGTCGTATATCCTCTTCCGAAAACAATATAGTGGTATTGACTAATGCCAAATGGGAATATGCTTGAGGAAAATTTCCCAGTTGCTCCTTGGTCTCAAAATCAATGTCTTCACTGAAAAGTCCTAAGTGATTTGAATTATGAAGCATTTCCTCAAACAGACTACGTGCTTCTTCTTTTTCTCCTATGACGTAAAGGGCACGGATGAGCCAGAACGTACATATTGTAAAAGCGGAAGAGGGAAGTCCGAAATCATCATGAGATTTATAACGATACATCAATCCTTTGTAAAGTAACGCATTTTTTATCGCTTGCACCGTTTTATGGTAGCGTATGTCGGTCGGATCGATAAATCCGTACGGTTCCATTAATAACAAGGACGCATCAAGGTCGGAATTGCCGTAGGCTTGCGAGAAACTTTGCATCTCTTCTTTCCAACCATTTTTCATGACATCATCTCTGATTACGGTCGCTTCATCAGACCAACATCTCTGGTATGCGGGTTTGTTTAATAAGTTTGCAATGCGAGCTCCCCTGTTCAATGCGACCCAGCACATAACTTTGGAGGAAACAAAATGCTGTCCTTCGCCTCTTATCTCCCAGATACCCTTGTCCGGTTTTTTCAGTCGCTCATGACATTCGTTAGGATACTTTTTACCATTTCCCACATGTCCTCCACCTCGTCTAATGTACCGGGCATCAAACGGTAGTATTGGTAGATCAGGTCCATCAAATAGCCGAACGAGTCATTTTGAAGCTGGTGGTAAGCATTATTACCAATTCGGACGGGCCGTGAGTTCTTGTAACCGGAAAGATGTTCCAGAACAACTTCTGTCAATTTCCTTTCTCCGCGAATACCGTACATGATCTGGTAAGTATCGTGTTGAGAAACAAAAGTAGACTGGACAAATCTCATGAACCGTCTTGCGGCTTCCACATGACCTATCTGGAACAAAGTTTCAATGGACATGGAGGCATCGCGCAGCCAACAAAAACGGTAGTCCCAGTTACGGACTTCTCCGATTGTTTCCGGTAGGCTAGTCGTAATGGCAGCCAATACGGCTCCATTATAAAAAGACATCAGTTTTAAAACTAAGAGACTTCGCTCGATGATATCGTTATAGGTTTTAAATTTCTTGGTTCGATCAGTCCAATTCAGCCAATAAACCAACGTCCGGCAGTATTCCAGTTTCTCACATTCAATGTCGACAGGTATTACTTTCTCGTTATATGAAAGAAGCAAGAACTCGTCCTTAATCAGTACGACTTCTTGTTGTTCCAGGATGTCGTGCAAAGGTAATGAGGAATAAAGATATTGCCTGTCTTTGCTGTTAGAAGTAGAGTAGGTTTCTATATATTCCGAGGTCGTGTTGAAAATTGTCTTTCCACGGGCATAGTCCGGAGCCGGCTCATAGTTGATTTTAAAACGGGGAGTACCTTTGATTCTGCGGATATATCGGTAGATCTCTGCCGGACGATAACAATTGCTCGTATCGCTCAGATGGTAACAAGGCATGAAATCTACAACGGCAAATTCATTTTCTTCTGATACGAAGTTGGTCGAAAGAATATTTGTATGAGGAATATACGATTGTGAGATTTGATAATCCGGAGAAACCTCGAAGCCGAAATATCCCCCTTTTTCCCGATCGAGCAATGACGCAAAGATGGAAGGGGAATCGAAGTTGGGGAAGCATAACCAATCTATACTACCTTTATCCGAGATCAAAGCCGCCGTGCAGCAATTTCCTATAACTCCGTAATTTAGCTTGTCCATAAAAATTAGTTTTTATTTGTCCATAATCCTTTAAAAAAATCAACGGTGGCTTTCAGTTTATCTTTTATGCCTCTGGAAGTTGTTTCGTAACTAACATTTTCACCCGACAGTCCTTCCAAAAAAGGCAATACATCTTCCTGCGAGGACAGATTGTATTTGGCTTTTTCAGACACAGTTCCAACTTTAACTGTTATGGCGGATACAGGAAGAGCTCGGAACATGTCCTCATCGGTCGTGTCATCGCCCATTGCTAGTATAAAATCATAGCGGGAAGCTAATAATAGGTGATCTACTTCCGATCCTTTTGTACACTCTGGAGATTTTATTCCACGACTTTGTTACCCTGCATGATTTGTAATCCCTTTTTTAGGCAAACAGGTATTATAGCCTTTATAAGCTGTTGTGCTCTCAGCTCTCCCAGCCAGGCGTCCGATTCTCTATAATGCCAGGCAAGAGTCGTTTCTTTTGTTTCAAGATGAGAGTATGGGGTTTTGCTTACAAACAAATTTAAAATAAGTAATAGCTCCGAATCCCACTCTTGATTGCCTATGTTTTTATGCCATGTGCCGTTTTCCTTGTAAAATGCGCCATGCTCGGCGGCAAAGGGCAGAGGAAGATCTCCCAACCATTTCTCCAATGTACAGTGGTCCCGCCCGCTATTAATGGTTACATGATTCCGAGGGTCGGAACAAAAATGTTGTAACATGCTTCGTAATTCAGGTGTTGTAACTGCATCTTCCGGATGATTTTTGAATGCAGTTAATGTTCCGTCGTAATCCAACAAAATCAAGCGCTTTCTTGCTTGATCATATAATGTTTTGATTTCGTTCCGGTCTTGTGCGGATATCTTTTTCTTTTGTAATCGTTTGTTTTTTTCTGTGCTCTGTCGCCATTCTTTCATGAAATCCGCAGCCCATTTGTTTACGGTTTGAACCGAAAGGATGGCTTGCATTCGCTGAAGCCTTTCTCTTTGTTCTTCCAATGGCATTTTCAATGCCTGGCAAATGGCTTGTTCGATCTGGTCCGTATCGTTTGGATTAATCAATAAAGCATCTGATAATTCAACTGAAGCACCAGTCATTTCACTTAAAATGAGTACCCCCGGATTATCTCGTTTAGTAGCGACATATTCTTTTGCCACCAGATTCATACCATCGCGCAAAGGGGTTACCAAAGCTATATCGGCAACATAATACATCGCTACCAATTCCTCAAAAGAGAAACCGTGATAAAAATAACATACCGGAGTCCAATTCATGGTAGAGTAAGTTCCATTGATAGAACCGATTTCCTCATCTATTTTGGTTTTCAATTCGGCATAACTGCCTACATGGTCGCGAGAGGGGACGATAACCATAGCCAATGTCACTTTCCCGTGATATTCTGGATGATTTTTCAAAAAAGAGGCGAATCCGTAAAGACGGTGCAATATTCCTTTGCTGTAATCCAGTCGGTCTACCGATATGATTAACTTATGATCTCCAAACAGAAGTCGTGTTTTCTCTACAGCGTGGCGGACTTTGTCATCGGCTATCACATTGTGATAAAGATCATAGTTTATCCCCATCGGTAATGCATCCACACGGGTTACACGATCATTCATTTGAACTTCATCCAGGTTGAAATTCTTATGAAGGACACGTTCCGTCGCACTGATGAAATGACGCATATAATCGTGAATGTGGAAAGCGACAAAGTCGGCTCCCAAAAGTCCGTTCAGGATTTCTACCCTTTCTGGCAGAATCCGGAAAAGTTCATGAGAAGGAAACGGAATATGGTGGAAATACCCGATATGAAGGTTTGGAAACTTCTCACGGAGCATAGCCGGCAACAGCATTAACTGATAATCCTGTACCCAAACCCAATCATTTGGTTCAATTATCCGAAATACCTCTTCACAAAAAACAGCATTGACTTCCCTATATGATTCCCAAAAGTTCTTTTTATATAACGTATAAGCAAAAAAGTAATGACAGAGGGGCCATAGGGTACTGTTGCTATATCCTTCGTAGTAATTTTCATACTGCCTGTCGGATAAGAATACCGGATGATAATTATTTTTTTCTAATTGACAGCAAATGTCATCTTTTTCTGTCTTTTGTTCCACGCACACGCCAGGCCAACCGATCCAGTGTTTTTCACAATCAACGTCCAATGACTTCAAACCTGTAGCCAGCCCTCCTTCGCTCCGTGAAAAAATAAACTTTCTATCGGAGGAACGTGTAACTTTTACAGGTAACCTATTTGAAACGATAAATA
>JAJPZM010000243.1:0-1686 GCA_021204335.1 Parabacteroides sp.
TATCTATCATATCCTTCTCTATATAAAGGATAAGGGCGAACAGCAGGAAGTAAGCTATAAACTTTATCATGTCGGAGCGTTTCATTTTCCACATTTCCATTACCTACTATTAAAATTAAACAGATAGCTATACCTAAACAATTCCAATAGCAAGAAGAAGAAAACGATATGCACCAGCCATGAAAAACATAACGACAGAAAACGGCTTCCAAATAACAACGGAGCTTTCCCAACTATCAACTCCCCACGCTTTCTCCTTATGAAATAATGATGAAAGGGCAATATCAATAGAGCGTCCAACCCCAGAAACAGATACGTCGGCATGATATACCCCCAATTGGTTGCCAATATAAAGAACACAACCAACAGTATCGGAAGCGCAACAAGTTCGGACAGTGCCAACATGGTTGCAAAATGGGGTTCCTCTATCCTCAAAACCGTTTTATAAAAGATATAAAACTGATAATACACTATATCTATTACTTTCATAACTTCATCTTTCTTTTCCTTACAATATAGTGTGAAACACCTATCCCCGCAATCAGATAGCCAGCCAACAGACCGTTCAGTTTCCAATATTCTTTATAATCGCTTACGGATATTACGGCACTACCGGATGCCAATGTAACCCCTTGTTCCATTTCTTCCAATAACAAATCTTTCTCCTTGCTCTGCGTGTAGTCGTACACTTCGAACAGGCAGAGAGAAACAAACACGACAATTCCTATTATCCGCATTTTGAAACTATGAAGCCATAAGTCGGAGATAATAAAAGCCGATATAAACATCAGAAGTATCATATACTTTGCACCTCTTGCGTAGCCGAATGTTGCCCACACCGGTTCTATTATAAAAAGGCTCTTGCAGACTACCAAAGCCAGCGTTATACTATATATAATGTGCTTTACTAATTTCATACTTTATAGTTTTGTATCTGTTCAAGTCAAAAACCAAGTAAGACAAACAGACTTTTGACAAGGTAATTTTCGACTGTCCACACGGCACAATACCCATAGGAGGCATCCCCATTGAGTGTACAAATGAATATTGCATTTCCTTTACCTAACGATACCAAAATATTATCGCCCGGCTCATATAGATGTGAAAAATACTCCACAGGAAAGTTTAATGTTCCTTCGGGATGCTTGATTGAGATAGAAGCATACTCCTTTCTGGGCATACGGTTATCCACACCCCATAAATCACTTACTCCGTCAATGCTTTGTATCTCCAACCATTGACTGCCTTGCACAACCTTATGTCCGTGCGGATTGAAATCCCGTATTCGTAACTCAACGGTCAATGTGTCGTTGGCATAAACAAGACATTCGTCCGTGCTTTGCGACTGTTTCTTCAACTGTGGCAAATCCTCTAAATAACGGATGCGGCTCTTGTGAATTTCCCCTGTCTTGGTATTCTTGTCATTGCACTTGGTTATACCCGTTTCTGCGCCATACTCGATGTTATGCCAATCCGCATCCGGTTCATCTGTCCGCGCATCCCAATCAAAAAACACATGATTATCAAACAACTTGTCTATGACACTCTTGTCTGTATCACGTATATTCACATATCCATCAGTATCTTGGATGATACCAAAGAAATGCCATTGCGCCTGTGCGCATGAACATGGCAGCAAAGTCAATAAACCATATAAGATTATCTTCTTCATAACATTTCCGTTTC
>JAJPZM010000243.1:1696-4214 GCA_021204335.1 Parabacteroides sp.
TAAAAAGTTTCTTTATCAAATCCGAAAAAATTCTTCAACTTCTGTATCCAATATGAATGTTCCGACAAATGTTTATAGCTTTCTTGATTGTCATTGAATAAGTATTTATTCAGATGTATCATGTTGGCAAGCCAATCATTATCCACATTTATCTCATATTCATTCATTCCGGTAATGGTGATAATATCTCTCAATAGGGGCATTTCCGTGACTAACTGATATTTTGGGAAGATGAATATATTTTGAGTGAAGAATGGCAAATCATACTCCATAACATCCAATGTCGTTTCTGCCTTATCCGTGCTTTCAACGAATAAAGTTATGTAATCCGAATTTATCTTTGTCCTGATAACATGGGGTGAACGGCTGTCCGTATTATTTATATCAATACCGAACAGTTCTTTTATTTTAGCTGAAAATTCCATATCGGAAACCTTACGGAAACCGGACTAGCACAACCCTTTTTCTATAAGGGGAAGTGCAATCCTCAAATCTCTTTCTGTCAGGCAATACGGATTTTCAAATTCTTTTTCTTCCGTTTCTACCCTTTTCTGATTTTCAATGAAACTGCGATAAAGATTGATCGTATCTACTGTCGTCCTGTATCTTATATCAGACTTGATAGTCGTTTGCGCTTGCGCTCCTGTGCCAATCAGCATAAACGGGATGCAGGCAAGCAATGCCAAAATGTTTTTTTGTATGCGCCATATCTTTCATATTCAATTTCATAACTTCATTTTTCTTTTCACCAACAACCAACTTATACTCATAGCCCCCAATAGATACAGCAGTACAACTCCGCTTATCTCCCAATAGAGGATGAAACAACTTTCACCCGGTACTACTTCATATATATCTTCCGATATTTTTCTGCTCTCGTAATTGGCAAATATATAGTAATATTTATAGGTATTCCATATCCCGGATAGCAGCAACAGGACAATGGCTGACAGACGGAACAGAGGACGATGCAGACGTAAGTGCGAAAGCAGGTCGAAACCGATAAAGATTACAACAAAGATACAGATTGCCAACTTCTTAAATGACCAAATTACAGTATCGCTGATAACTCCGTCCGACTCATAAACGGACATTATATTATTTGCCACGAAGATGATAGGAGATAATAGCAGAAGATAGATAGCCAATACCGCCAAATGCCTGATGTTTATTTTCTTATTCATATCCAATTTCTTCCTCATGTATTTGCAATAATAAACCAAAGCGCAAGGCATACCGTCAATTCTATATGCGACACGAGCAGGATGATCCTGTCCGATATGCTTCGGTTGTATTTGCTTTTGCCGTATCGCTTTTGAAGTTCCGCTATCCGTTTCTTGGAATAGTGGCGGTAAACGGCTACCCCGAACAGTGCGGGCACTCCCAACAATGCCAGACAAACAATATGCTTCGGAATGCCCGGTATAAAGAAACTGCTCGTCATATAGTAAGTCGTGAATATGAAAATGAAGAAAAAAGCCGTCAGAAACAACTCGCAGAAAATGATGCACGAAGTAGCCCTCGCAAACTCTTTCCTCTTCAAGTATATCATGTACATACGATAAAAATAGTAATCGAACACTTTTATAACCGCTTGCCCCTATATATTCTTGTTTTCATTCATGTAATTCCCTTGTATATAGTCCTGCAAGCAATAAAGATACTTTTCATTGGTAATCAAGGACTTTATATATTCAATTCTCTCGTATGCGTATTTTAGTCTTGAAACCAATGTTTGAACAGGCAAATCATTGTCATTATACATGGCTACGATTTGCCATAATGTTGAAATCGTTTGGTTTATCTCTTCATCCGTCTTGTCGGATAAATCTTTTTTCTCCCGACATTCATATATATAATATTCTACATAAGCGGGAACACGATATTTCTCGTGTGAGAATCCCGTACCACCTTCTGCGATGCAGCATAGTACGTCATTTATGCAGTAGAACATACAATTTAATGTTTTACGTTCCGCTTCGCATTGTTTCCCTTTATTCCGTTTCGCTATAAAATGGGCATACCACATATAGTATAAATCTTGTCCGGCTTCTCCACAAAAGTAACCGTCCAATAGATTGTATTGCTCATTGTATAAGCTGTCGGGATGCTTCACCATTGAATTGGCAAACAGTTGTTCCGCACGTGCCTCTATGCCGTCATCCTCACTTCCGCTTTGCTTACGGAATGCGTCTGCATCTTGCAATTCACGCAGAATTTCATTTTGAATATTCCGGTTACAAATATCCTTATTACACGAACAACTCACCGCTATAAAAGCAGTAAGAGCAAACAATATTACGTTAGAGTGTTTCATATTTCCGTTTTTATATTTCCCCTTGCCCGCACAACGCCCCTATAAAAAGGAGTGCGAAGGTCGATACGATATACAACGCCAATCCCCATGCCCCAGCCTTGCGCCGCACGCTGTTCTCGTCCTCGTAGCGGTCTATCACCTTCCTGTACCTTTTCCGCAGGAAGTACCTGCCGCTTAACAAGGCGATCAGGCTGCCTTCAA
>JAJPZM010000154.1 GCA_021204335.1 Parabacteroides sp.
ACTCCGACTTCAAATCCAGAATTTATAATAGGACATTATGCGGATAATCATTTTAATTAGTTTCTTTACTGGAATTTCAAACTTGCGGGCAGAGATTGACTTCAAAAAACTGACAATGCAAGACGGACTGGCCGATAACATGGTATTTCACATACATAAAGATCGGTATGGGTACTTATGGTTTGGTAATAACAACGGAATTACCCGGTATGGTGGGAATAATATCAAAAATTCAGATTGTCTAAGGAAGTCCGTCCGATAACGAACATACAGGAAACCGGGAATGGTTTTTTTATCTTTAGGCTGAGAAAAAACTCCTATGTTTCAACTATGCCCTTGAAGATGTATCTCCTGTTGTTTCAAGCAAAAATACATTGGAAGTTTTCGTGACAGACTTTCTTGTGGAAAATGATACCTGTTTAATTACATGTTGTAACAATACCATTTATCGATTGTGTTTAAGGAATGGGAATAACGTAACTTCCGCAAAGGAAATATTTTCTATAAAGGATGAACAAGTGGAAAAAATTTGTTTTAGCAAAGATAGTTCGTCTATTTATGCAATAACAGAGAGAGGCACAATCTGCCATTATTCACTAAAAGAGGGCAGAATCTTTTATACAACTTCGCTAACCTCTGAACCATTGTACATACATAATTATGTATCTGCTTGTCAGTTATATGATAATTTCTTATGGATTACGACACGGACTGTCGGGATTTTCGTTTATGATACAAGAACAAAAAAATCTGGCATTTACAGAATGAATCGGACACTTCCCATACTGTTTTATCACACAGTGAGGTTTATAGAATAATCAGGCTTTTTGACGATAATTATTTAGCATTAACGTGGAGTGGGTATACACTCATCTCATATACTCCGGAAAATGCGAATGTCTGGAAAACAAGTATTTGCAATGAATCTCCCAACTGGGTTACAGGAAAGATAGAAACTCGGATGATTTCTGGCTATTATGATCCAGCAGGGATTTTATGGGTAGGTACACATGGTGGTGGAGTCCTGCATAGTGACCGGAGATGGGAATTCTTCAATCAGTTCCATCAGAAACTCCATAACGAAATAGGTGAAATTGTGATAGATGAAAAAAATTATATTTATCTTTCAACATTTCATCAGGGTATTTTAAAGAGTCTTTCTCCCTTTACTGATACAACAGTACCTTTGATGTTTAGGGGGTATTTTAATGGGGAAAATGGAAAATACAAAACATTTTTATGTGCAGAGAAGGATCTGCGAGGTACATTATGGTTTGGAGGTGCACGCGGAATACTTTTAGAAAAATCTGTGCATAGTGAAAAGGGTACGTTTTATGTCTTGCCCTCACAGGAGTCCATAAAATGTATTTTTGCAGACATGGGAGGTTTATGGCTGGGAACTGATCATGGTTTGTTCTGGTTTTCATTGGAAGAAAAACATTTTGAAAAAAATACAGGTAGGTTTACCGGATACAGAAATTTATGCAATAGAAAAAGATAAAAATGGTGCTATATGGCTGGCCATGGATACCGGTGTCGTAAAACTGGGAAAAAGAAATGGTAATTGGAGGATTGATATTGACTACCGGATGACGTCAAGCCTTCAGGGGGAACTGTTTATGATGTATTTGCTGCTTCGGACTCTTGTCTGTATCTTACATGTACCAAAGGATTGGGTATAGTAAATCCCGGAAATCCTAATGATATTGAACTTTTTACAACTAAGGATGGCTTATGCAGTAACTGGATATATTGTATTACTGAAGATGATAACGGTCATATATGGTTGGGGAGCAATTCGGGAATAACACATTACATCAGGAATAAAAAATTATTTTATAATTATTATATATCTGGTAGCACCAGAAGTGTATATAAACAGAATGATATGTTGTTTTGGGGAGGGAGCAAGAACTTTACCAGTTTTAGTCCTAAACAGGCAATATCCTCTTTCGAACTTCCGCAAGGTAATAAGGTGATTTTTACAGAATTGGAAGTTAATGGGAAAGTAGTACCAATTGGGAAATCCGTAAACGGACAAATAATTCTTTCCCATTCACTGATTGAAACTGGCAATATAACGTTATCCTATGTTGACAGAGACTTTTCCCTTTCATTTAGCGATCTGACTTATTCTGAGGATTTGCAAAAATATAGCTATAGATTACTTCCTTATCAAAGTTCTTGAATAACAGGGAATACAAGAGGAAAGGTTTCATATACCAGTCTCCCATCTGGCAATTATGTTTTTGAGATTAAGCCGATTTCTTTAAGTGGCAACGAAGGTCCGGTAAGTCGTCTTAAGATAAGAATTGAACCTCATTGGAGTTCGAGTATATGGTTTCGCCTTCTTATTTTATGCGGTGTCTTATTGTTTGCTTTTTACTTGTTTAAAAAGGAAAAGCGTCGTCGTCGTTGGCAGCAACACCTTCAACTCAAGCACGAACTTAAAATGTCCAATATGGAGCGTGAGCATGAAAAGGCTATCCGTCAGGAAAGAGAGAGTTTCTTTATTCAGACAACTCATAAATTGCGTACTCCCTTGACATTAATTCTCTCACCATTATCGGAATTAGTTCGACAAGGGTCAGGTGTCTATTCCTTGGAAGATTTGCAAAAACGTTTGTCACGGATACAGGAGCATGCTTTGGTGTTGCAGGACCTGACTGGCCAACTTCTGTATATGCAACGGATTTATCTAGGTACGGTAAAATTATATTTATCCCATTTGGATATCGTTCCGCTTATCCGTGAGATAGCGGAAGGTTTCCGTGATTTGAGTGTAATCAATCATATTAATTTACACTCGTTTTTGATAAGGAAAGTTGTTTTTTATGGTTTGATTTGGATAAACTGCGAAGGGCAGTCTCGAACTTGCTGTCCAATGCTTTCAAATATACCTCTTCTGGAGGTGAAATCCATCTTTTATTATCTGAAAGTATCATACAAGGAAAAACATGTTGTATGATTCGCATATCCGATAATGGTGTCGGTATTCCTGTTGGCATATTGGATCATATTTTTGAGCCATTTTTTATCCGTAGGCTGAATCCCATCGTTTCTACACAACAAGGAATAGGTTTGTATATTGTCAAACATGCAGTTGATATTCATCATGGGTTCATTACGGTTGACAGTAAGATAGGCGAAGGTAGTTGCTTTACTGTATATATACCGGAAGGGAAGGAGTATTTCGACGGGGATGAGTACGAAACAGTTTCTGGTGTGGTTAAATCAGAGAGTAAAAAGACTGATTTTTGTCGTGCGGTTGAAGAAACAAAAAGCAAAAAGTCAAGACATTCCATCCTCATCATCGAAGACAATGGAGAAGTGCGGGAGTATATTCGTAGTCTTTTTTTCAGGCAATATACAGTTTATGAAGCTGCCGATGGGGAAGAAGGTGTGGATATGGCTTTTAAATATTTGCCTACTATTATTATTTCTGATATAATGATGCCGATAAAAAATGGAATAGAATGTGTCAGTGAACTAAGAAGAGAATATACGACAGCTCATATTCCTATCATCATACTCACTGCCAAAGGGGGGGGATAAAGATGTTATAGAAGCTATACAGGCAGGAGCAGATGATTATCTGATCAAGCCTTTTAATCCTGAAGTTCTGAAAGTAAAGGTGAATAGTTTGATAATGGGGAGGGAAAAATTGAAACGGATGTACACTCAATCGTTGATGATAAAAGAAGAAAATGATAAAGTGGAGAATCTTTTTATTCAGCAAGTAATCAACGTGATAGAACAAAATTTCACAAATGAATCTTTTGATGTGGCTATGCTGGCTGACTGTTTGCATATAAGTCAACCCACCCTGCGTCGTAAAATAAAGAAATATAGTAAGCTATCAGCCATGGAATTGATTCGTAGTGTCCGTATTAGTAAGGCTGCGGTTCTGATACAAAAAGAATGTTACAGTATTCAAGAAATTTGTGAGATGGTTGGGTATAATGACATGAAAACATTTAGAAAAAATTTTATGGATCAATTTGGCGTTTTGCCATCTAAGTTTGATCAAAAATAACTATTTTCTACCTATATATCCAACTAGTCATATATTTTACTTGAAAATTTGTAGAAATATAAACCTTTTTGTGAATTATGGATTGTATATCGGATATTCAGGAGTCTCGTCGGTGGGTTGTCGGTATTCATTTTCAGGTTCACAAATATATTCAAACCTTATGTATGTGGCTTATAA
>JAJPZM010000070.1 GCA_021204335.1 Parabacteroides sp.
ATATGTTATAATACAAACATTTCAACATTGAAAATAGTATGATAATTGCCTATACACGAACATATTCAAACAGACAGCAAAGTGACAATCAAAAAAAATGTAATTAAACAGTTTGCCAGCAATAATAATATGATTGTCGACAGATGGTATCACGATACACGTGCTACTATCTCGCGTAATCAGAATAACAGGCTGGAAGACATAATCCTAAGAATGAAAGCTGGTGACACTCTGATCATAGCCGATGTTACCCGTTTGAGCCGCAATTAATGGAAATTATGCATTTGATCTTATTGTGCATTGAAAAGAAGATTACTCTTTACTGCCTTAAAGAAGGATACACTTTTGAAGATAATGTTGACAGTAAAACGTTGGCATTCACTTTCGGACTCGTTTCGGAAATCGAGAGCAAACTAATTTCTACACGAACCAGAGAATCGCTGGAAATCAGCAGAAATAAAGGAACAGCTCTCGGACGGCCGAAGGGGGCTCCCAAAATGGATCATCTACTTGCCCAGAAAGAGCAGATCGAGAAAGAGCTTAATGAAGAGAATGCGACTTATGCCGAACTGGCAGAATATTACCAGGTCTCACTAAGTAGTTTCAAGAATTTTGTCAAGGAAAACATTACCAATATACCTCCCGGAAAAAACAGAAGAGGGAGGAAACCGACAAAATAAACTCTTATAAAGAAGGGGAATTGAAAAGCATCGACAGGCTACTATTTTCAATTCCCCTTTTTTATTTCGTTTCAGAAGTTACTTCTCTATCCGGATTCGCGCATCTACGGCAAACAATCCCCTATCGGTTGCCAGCAACGGATTGATATCCATCTCTTTTATTTCGGAAGCAAACCGAAGCAATGTAGACAGCCGGACGATAATGTCGGCATATTGTTGCTCGTCGATGCCTTTCTGTCCGCGGGTACCTTTTATAATCGGATAACCGCGCAAAGAACGGATCATGGAATATGTCTCGTCATAAGACAAAGGAGCCAAACCGTAAGATACATCTTTCAATACTTCTACAAAGATACCTCCCAAGCCGCAAAGGATTACATGTCCGAAACCTTCCTCATACTTCGCACCAAGGAACAGCTCCTGCCCTTTCAGCATAGGCTGAATCATAATGGCGGTTACGTCCGGCAGGCGCATCATACGTTCGCACTCGAACAGCAGATGTTCTTCGCTGCGGATATTCAGAGCCACACCGCCGATGTCGCTTTTATGTACCGGGCCGACCACTTTAGCGACCACAGGGAATTTAACCCGCTTGGCAAAGGCTATCAACTCGTCTTTATCAGTCGACGTGAATTCTTCTACTAACGGGATATTGGCTGCACCAAGCAAGGTACGAACCTGTTCAGGAGACAGATAACCGTTGGATGGCAACTGGTCGATTATCCGGCGCACTTCGGACACGTTGACACCATACAGCTGGATATCGGTACTCATCGGCTTCGGCGTATTGATTACACGCGACAAAGCTGTTCCCAACGTTACTTCATCAGAGAAGTTGACGTGTCCTTTCTTGACGAAGCTCTTTACTTCGGAGCCGGCCGTCACAATAGAAGGCAATACGGGGAAGATAGGTTTTTTGCATTCTTCCATCTTCTTATGGAGCACCTCATAGGTTTCATACAGCTTCACCAGACCGGGGCTACCGAAAATAACCATCATCAGGTCGATTTCATCAAAATGGTTCTCGCAATAATCGATGGCAGTAGCCAGATGTTCCGGCGTTCCGGTTCCGATAATGTCGATCGGATTGCCGACAGCGGCACCGGAATACAGTTTGGATTTCAGCTCGGCGGCAACCGGACCTTCCAGGTTCGGCACATTCAGCCGGCCTTTCGAAAGCGCATCCGCCAGCATCACCGCAGGACCGCCGGCATGCGTAATGATAGCGCAATTCTTTCCTTTCACCTCTTTTAATGTAAAGATACTGGCAACGGTAGTCAATTCCTCACGGCTGAAACAGCGCACGATACCGGCTTTACGGAACAAAGCCTCGACTGCCGAATCCGAACTGGCGATGGCGCCGGTATGGGAAGAAGCCGCCCGCTTGCCCGACTCTGTGCTGCCCGCTTTGATTGCCGCGATATGGCAACCTTTACGGATCAGCGAAGAAGCATGGTAAAGCAGTTTATCCGGATTCTTGATTTGTTCGATATAAAGCATCTTTATCTTGGAATCGAGTACAGGATCGAAATTGCGGTCCATATATTCTATCACCTCCTCTACCCCGTTCTGCTTGGAATTGCCGACCGACCAGACGGATGAAAAGCGCAAGCCTTTGGTTAAAGCCGACTCGATGATAAACAGAGCCGTACCGCCGGAGCTGGATATAAAATCGACGCCATCGGGATGAAACTCGGGTATCGGTTGCGTAAAGACGCCATGAAAGTTCATATTCATCAACCCGATACAGTTAGGGCCGATCATGGAAGCTCCCGCTTCATTCACTATCGACAGCATCTTATCCTCTAAAAGAGCGCCTTCATGGGTTTCCTCGCCAAAGCCGGCGGAAATAACGATAAAGGCCTTTACATTCTTCTGATTAGCCAGCACGTCGATCGCTTCGGGACAGGAAGCACCGGGAATCGAGATGATAGCCATCTCCGTATCCGGAATATCGTGTACGGAATGATACGATTTCAAACCTTGCACGTCGTCTTCTTTGGCGTTGACCACATACAGATCTCCTTTATACTTACCGTCCAGGAGATTGCGTACCAAGCGTCCACCCGGCTTGTGTACATTATTCGAGCCGCCCACTACGACGATGCTCTTGGGGTCGATTAATTCTCGGTTAATCATAACACTTTGATTAAAATGGTTCAATGAATTGGAATAAATATAGCTTTTTTATCCGTCCATTCATCAAAACAAGGGTAATTTATTTACATTTTGCACATTCCGACACTAACCAGTCGCACCAGGCATCCATGCCGGTACCTTTGGTTGCCGACACTTCAAAGACCGTTAAATGATGATTAACTTTAAGGGCATTCTCTTTCAACACTTCCACATTTGTATCGAGATAAGGCGCCAAATCAACCTTATTGATTACGCAGACATCGGCTTCGGCGAAGATATGCGGGTATTTCAAAGGCTTGTCGTCGCCTTCGGTCGTACTGACGATGACGACTTTTTTGGCTTCGCCCAGGTCGAACATGGCGGGACATACCAGGTTGCCGACATTTTCGACAAACAGGATCGAGCCGGTTGCCGGTGCCAGATGCTTGACGGCATGGTTCACCATGTCGGCTTCCAGATGGCAGCCGGTGCCGGTGTTCACCTGGAATACGGGAATGTTGAGAGCTGCGATGCGGTCGGCATCGTTGGAGGTTTGCTGGTCGCCTTCGATAACAAACAATGATTGTTTGTCTTTCAGGCGACGGACGGTTTCTTCGAGCAGGGTCGTTTTCCCGGAGCCGAGCGAACTCATCAGGTTCAGGCAGAAGATTTCCTTGGCTTCGAAATATCCGCGGTTGCGTTCGGCAAGCAGATTATTGCGTTGAAGTATATCCTGTTCGAGCGTTATAACTTTATCTTCATCGGGATGGTGATGATGATGTTCATGGCCATGAGCATGGTCGTGTTCGTGATGATGATGCTCTCCGCATCCGCAAGTTCCACACATAAGCGTTTTGTATTTATTATTTAATAACAATCGATTTCACACGAAGTTCTTTTCCTTTCAGGATTTTAACACAATAGGAGCCACACGACGGGCAGGAAGCAAACAGGGCGTCCATCGGGAAGACATTTCCGCAGTCGGTGCACTGTCCTTCGCCGTCGATGATGTGGCGGATGATACGGGCATGCTCGAGCAGGGAACCTTTCACCGCGCTTTCGAGGGCGAAGTCGAGCGTTTGCAGTTCCACTCCGGCGAGACGGCCTATTTCGAGCTCCAGTTCTTCAACGGCTTCCGAATGGCGGGCGCGTGCCTGCTCTTCTGCGAGCTCTACGATACTTTGTGCTAAAGACATTTCGTGCATATCATTCTTTTTTACGGAGGGCGGCAGCAACAGCCAGCTGGCCGACTGCCACTCCCCCATCATTACAGGGAATACGGCCGGGAACATACAACGGGATACCTTCCAAGGCAAAAAGCCGTTGCAGCTGTTCGGTCAGCCGCTTATTTTGAAAACAACCGCCGGAGATAACTACGCGGGTCGCTCCGGTCTGATGCAGATAGCGTTTGGCTTCGTCCAGCAACAGAAAAGCCATAGTGTTATGGAAACGGGCGGAAATGTCGCCCGGCGCGACTCCCGCAGACAGATCATCCAACAGGGCTTCAAAGAGCGGACGGAAAGAGATAACGCCTTCTTTAATTAAAACAGGATAACGGGCAGAGTGTTCATCCGAGGCAAGCTGCTCCAGCCGCACAGGTGCTTCCGCCTGATGAGTCGACACATCGCAAAGCCCCAACAGGGAAGATACGGCATCAAAAAGACGGCCTGCGCTGGAAGTGTAGGGTGTATTCACGCCTTTCTCCATCATCGTAGCGAGCATCTGAATCTTCTGCCCGCCAATCCGCTCAGCAAGGCCTTTCGGGAGATGTTCCGTATCATGGAAATAATGCCAAAGGTAAGCCACTGCCATCCGCCAGGGCTCGACAGCCGCCTTATCGCCACCGGGCAAGGGGACGTATTCGAAATGCGACAGACGTTGATACTCGCTACGGTCGCAGAGGAACAACTCACCCCCCCCAGACCTTTCCATCGTCACCCAATCCGGTGCCGTCGAAGACAAGGGCAACGACCTTCTCATGAAGCCCATACTCACACAGGCAAGCCACCGCGTGGGCATAGTGATGCTGGACTCGTAGCACAGGCAAGCCAATTTGCCGGGACAGGCATACTGCCTTCAGCGAAGAAAGGTAGTCGGGATGCAGGTCGCAGACCAGCATTGACGGGGTAAACCGGAAAAGATGTTGGAAGCGGTCGAGCGACTCCTTGTAGAAGCTGAAGGTCTCCCAGTTCTTCAAGTCGCCGATATACTGGCTTTGCAGAATTGTATCGCCTTTTCCCAAGGCGAACATATTTACCTTCTCCGCCCCGAAGGCCAGTATTCCCTCAACCGTTACGCCGGCGAAGAAAGGCTCGGGAACGTAGCCGCGCGAACGGCGTATTAGGCAAGGCTGGCCGCCGCAAACCTGCAAAACGGAATCGTCCACCCGGTTATGGATAGGCCGGTTATGGTGAAGCAACAACGGGACTTTATCCGATAGCTGTTCCTCCGCTTCTTCGGAAGTGATGGCAATGGGATAATCGCTCAGATTACCACTCGTCATCACCAAAGCGGGCGTATCAAGGGCGGCAAACCAATCGTAATGCACAGGCATATAAGGCAGCATGCAGCCGAGGGTCTGCATGTTCCTGTTTATATCCGCCGCAAGCGTTTGCTTTTGTTTCAACAGGACAATCGGGCGGCGCCACGACAGCAGGCAGCTTTCCTCTGCCGCGTTTACTTCCGTATATATTTTCAGGGAATCGAGGGAACGGAACATCACCGCAAAGGGCTTGCTGTCACGCTGCTTTATCTCGCGAAGACGGGAAACGACTCCCTCGTTCGTCACATCGCATATCAGATGATAGCCGCCGATGCCTTTCGCCGCAATCACTTCGCCCTCACGAAGCAGGCGGGCGAAAAGTTCAAGCAGTTCGAAACAGTCCGTTATCTCTACCTTATTATATGTAACATAATAGAAAGGCCCGCAATGATTGCATGCCACTGGCTGCGCATGAAACCGCCGATCATCGACCGTCGTATATTCTCGCCGACAATTCGGACACATAGCAAAGGCAGACATCGTCGTCTGCTTCCTATCGTAAGGCAAATCGCGGATGATAGAAAAGCGGGGGCCGCAATGCGTGCAATTGATAAAAGGATATTGCAGGCGATGCGGCTGCATCTCACGATCGTGCAGGCACTGCGGGCAGACGGCAATATCGGGAGCCACCTGCGTCACCTCGTCGGAGTCGGAACGGCTGGGCGTGATAGAGAAAGACGAATAAACGGCCTCATCTTCTTCTACTTCTTCCATCCGGATGCTATGAATCGTGGCCACCTCTCAGGATACTCCTGCCGGATGCGGGAAATAAAAAGCTCGCGCTGCTCCGGCGTAAGGACGGCACGAATGGAGACACCGTTATTCCGGTTGTCGACCTCCCCTCTTATCCCCATTTCGCTTGCGATGCGATAGATAAAAGGACGAAAGCCAACGCCTTGCACTAATCCACGAATTGTCAGTATCGATGTCTTCAATCTGGTTGCTTTTTTACTGTTCGGACAAATATAGAGGGTTTCACCTTAATAAACAACCGAACCGGAAAACAATAGAAATAACTTTTATCTATCGCTTGATAGATAATATGTATCATTTCACACATCTTTTCCCGAACATATTGCCTACTTTTGGAGTTGTTAATAAAAAAAACAAAGAATGTATGTGTCTGGCAATACCGGGTAAAATAGTATCGATCGACCGTTCGGAGCCTAAGCTGGTCATGGCTAGAGTAGACTTTAGCGGCATCATCAAAAACATCTGCATCCAATGGGTCGATGCAGCAGAGGTCGATTATATTCTGGCACATGCCGGAATGGCCATCTCCGTCGTGAATGCGCAAGAGGCGGAAGAAACACTGGAAGACCTGAAGAAACTCGAACGCTTATGAAATACGTCGACGAATACAGAGACAACGAGCAGGTACAAGCCCTGGTTCGCGCCATCCGTAAAGCGACCACCCGGCCGTGGCACATTATGGAGATTTGCGGCGGACAGACGCGTGCCATTGCCCGCTACCGGCTGGAAGATATGCTGCCCGAAGAAATCCGCCTGCTTCATGGCCCCGGCTGCCCGGTCTGCGTTACACCGGTCGAGCTGATCGACCAGGCGCTTTGGCTGGCACGACACCCCATGTCATACTGGCTTCGTTCGGCGATATGATGCGTGTGCCGGGAACGAAGGAAGACCTGTTGCAGGCGAAGGCGCACGGGGCTGACGTCCGCATGCTCTATTCGCCGCTCGATGCAGTGGAGCTGGCGGCAAGCCATCCGGACAAGGAAGTCGTATTCTTCGCTATCGGTTTTGAAACGACTGCTCCCGTCCATCTCGTGGCATTAAAAGAAGCACAGCGGAGAAAGCTGGCTAACTTCTCGCTTCTCACCTCGCTGTTTACCGTTCCGCCGGCTATCGACGCGATACTATCCGACCCGGAAAGCAAGGTCGATGGTTTCCTGACGGCAGGACATGTCTGCGCCATTACGGGGAATGCCGATTACCACAAGCTTGCCGAGAAATATAAAACACCTATGGTTGTGACCGGCTTCGAGCCTGTCGACTTGCTATATGGCATTTACCGCTGCCTGCTTCAACTGGAAAGCGAAAGCTACCGGGTGGAGAATGCGTACCGTCGCGCCGTGCCGGAAGAAGGTAACCGCGCCGCCCGCACCCTGATGGAAGAAACGCTCGAACCTTGCGACCAAGAGTGGTGAGGCATCGGGGTCATTCCCGGAAGCGGCTTGCAACTGCGCAAGGCGTTCGCTGCCTATTCCTCTCGGGAGAAATTCCCATTCCTTCCGAAAGGAACCGGAATTACATCCGAATGCATCGCCGGAGACATCATGCGCGGCGTGAAGCAACCCGCCGACTGCCCGTTCTTCGGAAAAGCCTGCTCACCGGAGCATCCGGTAGGCGCGCCGATGGTTTCGGCAGAAGGCGTTTGCGCTGCCTATTATAAATATAGATGAATAGAAGAATACAAATATGAAGAACGAAGACTTTAGTTGCCCCGTCCCTTTCACCGACTCCGATTGCGTGCTGCTGGCACATGGGGGCGGCGGACGCATGACGCATCAACTGATAAGCAACATCTTTTACCCCGCTTTCCGCAACCCGCTGCTGGAGCAGGACCACGACGGTTGCGTCTTTCCCGTCGGGGAAGGCCGCATGGCGTGTTCGACCGACTCGTTTGTTGTCGACCCGATTTTCTTCCCCGGCGGCGACATCGGCAACCTGGCAGTGAACGGGACAGTAAACGACCTGGCCTGCTGCGGCGCCCACCCGCTTTACCTGACAACCGGCTTCATCCTCGAAGAAGGCCTTCCGCTTGCCGACCTGCAACGCATCGTCACTTCCATGCGCCGGGCAGCCGATAAGGCAGGCGTGCAGATCGTAGCCGGCGATACCAAGGTAGTCGGGCGGGGTAAATGCGACAAACTGTTCATCAACACCAGCGGCATCGGCGTCGTACCCCCCGGCATCCGTATCGCCCCCGACCGCACCGCTCCGGGCGACGTTGTCATTTGCAGCGGAGCCATCGGAGCACATGGCATCACCATCCTTTCCGCCCGCGAAAGTCTCGGATTTGAAACAAATCTGAAAAGTGATACCGTTTCGTTAAACAATATGCTCTCCCGACTGTTAGAAAATATAGAGGAAGTCCATGTTTTACGCGACCCGACGCGTGGTGGAGTGAGTGGAACGCTCAACGAAATCGCCAAAACCGGGGACGTGGAAATCGTACTCGACGAGACCGCCCTTCCCATTCCCGATGCCGTAAGAGGTGCTTCGGAGATATTGGGGCTCGACCCGCTTTACGTGGCAAACGAAGGTCTGGTACTGGTCATCCTTCCGGAAAACCGGGCACAGGAAGCACTTTCGATTATGAAGAGCTTCCCCGAAGGGAAAGAGGCAACCATCATCGGCCGAGTAGCTGCCAAAGGAAACGCGCTCGTGAAGATGAAAACACTATACGGTAATTACCGCATCGTAGATATGCTGAGCGGCGAACAGTTGCCACGTATTTGTTGAGGAGAATGGCAACCGGTTTGCTCCGACCGGCGGAGGTTACCGTCTCCGAGTGTCGGAGCTTACTACCTCCGGGTGACGGAGTAAATTAGTTGCGTCGCTCGCAACAAAACAGAGAAACCAATAAATAACGAAGATATGGAAGATAAAAGACCGACCGTTTACGAAGAATGCCGCCAGAAGGGCATCTCACGTAGAGATTTCCTTAAATTCTGTACGACTATGGCTGCCTTCATGGGACTGGAAGCATCCGGCGTTACACAAGTAGTCAATGCGCTGGAGACGAAACCACGCCTGCCGGTAATCTGGCTTTACTTGCAGGAATGCACCTGCTGCACCGAATCGTTCATCCGAGCCGCCCACCCGATTGTGGCGACCCTGCTACTCGACAAAGTCTCGCTCGATTACACCGAGACCCTCATGGCCGCCGCCGGCGAACAGGCCGAAGCTGCCAAAGAAGAAACAATGAAGAAATACTATGGAGAATATCTCCTGATGGTAGAAGGCTCTATCCCGACCAAGGACGAAGCCTATTGCTGCGTAGGCGGCAAAAGCGCCCTGCAGATTACCGAAGAAGCCGCGAAAGGCGCCAAAGCCATCATCGCCTGGGGCAACTGTGCCTGCGCCGACTGCGTGCAGGCTGCCAACCCCAACCCGACCGGGGCGAAAGCCATCCACAAGGTCATCAAAGGAAAGCCTATTATTAATGTACAGGGTTGCCCGCCTATCACCGACGTGATGGCTGGCGTCATCATCTATATGCTTACGTTCGAACGCATGCCGCAACTCGACGGGCTGGGACGTCCGCAGATGCTCTACTCCCGCCGCGTACACGACACCTGCTACCGCCGCGCCAACTTCGATGCCGGCCTATTTGTGGAGAGCTTCGACGACGAGAACGCTAAGAAAGGCTACTGTCTCTACAAAGTGGGCTGCAAGGGGCCGAGCACCTACAACTCCTGCGGTATCATCAAATGGAACGAAGGGACAAGCTACCCGATACAGAGCGGCCACCCCTGCCTGGGTTGCAGCGAGGAAGGCTTCTGGGATAACAGCCCGTTCTACAAACGGATGCCCGACGTTCATGGCTTCGGTATCGAAGCAACCGCCGACCAGATTGGCCTGGCACTGGGAGCTGCCACTGCCGCCGGCATCGCCGTCCATGCCGTTGCCACCAATATCCGCAAGAAAGAGCTGATCGATAACGATGAGCCGGAAAGCAAGTCTAACATCTAAATTGTAACACCATGTCAGAAAGAATCGTCATAGACCCCATCACCCGTATCGAAGGCCATCTGCGGGTAGAAGCTACCATCGAAGGCGGCAAGATTACAGATGCTTACAGTTCCGGTACGATGGTACGCGGAATAGAAAATATAGTGCGCGACCGCGACCCGCGCGATGTTTGGGTATTCGTTGGACGCGTTTGCGGCGTGTGTACCTCGATCCATTCGCTTTGCTCCGTCCGCGCGGTGGAGAATGCGTTGGATATAACCGTTCCCCCCCAATGCCGAAATGGTGCGCAACATTATGGAAGCGGTGCTCTACATGCACGACCATACGGTGCACTTCTACCAACTACATGCCCTCGACTGGGTAGACATTGTTTCCGGCCTGAAAGCCGACCCTAAGAAGGCTGCCCTGCTCGCCCAGGAACTCTCCCCCTGGGAGAAGAATACGGAAGGCTACTTCAAAGCGACACAGGAGCGCCTGAAGAAATTCGTTGCCAGCGGCCAATTGGGCATCTTCGCCAACGGCTACTGGGGACACCCTGCCTACAAGCTCACACCGGAACAGAACCTGATTGCCACCGTCCATTACCTCGACGCCCTGGAATGGCAGAAAGAAATCGTCAAGGTACACGCCGTATTCGGCGGCAAGAACCCGCATCCGAACTTCCTCGTAGGCGGCATGCCTTGCAGCATCGACTTGAACGAAGCAAACTCCATCAATGCCGACCGCCTGGCGCTCGTCCGGCAAAAGCTCGAGGAGGGTAAAAAGTTTATCGATCAGGTCTACATCCCCGACCTGTTGATGATTGCCGGCGTCTACAAAGACGAATGGAGCAAGATAGGCGGCGGTGTAAGCAATTACCTCTCGTATGGCGACTTCCCGATCCACGGCTATGCCGGTGTGGAAGACTTCCTTACGCCCCGCGGCATCGTGCTCGACCGCGACCTGAGCCGGGTGCACCCCGTCGATGCCAACTCTCCCGAAGAAATCAAGGAATACATCTACCACTCCTGGTACAAATATACGGAAGGCGACAAAGCCGGCCTGCATCCCTACGAAGGCGAGACCAACCTACAATACACCGGTCCCCGTTCACCTTACAAACACCTGGACGTAGAAGATAAATACAGCTGGATAAAGACCCCGCGCTGGAAAGAGAAGCCCATGGAAGTAGGCCCCTTGCCCGCCTGATCGTTGCCTACGCCGCCGGCAAGGAACCGCAGAAGTCCGCCGTCGACAACGTGCTGAAAGCCCTCGACCTGCCCGCTTCCGCCCTCTTCTCCACCCTGGGACGTACGGCAGCCCGCGGTATCGAGACGCAGCTGGTAACCGCCTGGTCGCTCGACTTCTTCGACCAACTGGTGAAGAACCTAAAGAACGGCGACTCGCGCATGGCAAACCCTGTGATGTGGGAAAACGAGAACTGGCCGGCGCATGCACAAGGCGTCGGGCTGACGGAAGCGCCGCGCGGTGCCCTCGCCCACTTCGCCGTTATCGAGAACAACCGGATGAAGAATTACCAGATGGTTGTCCCGACCACCTGGAACGCTTCGCCCCGCGATGAAAACGGCAACCTCTCGCCTTACGAATCGGCGCTGATCGGCACACCTGTACACAATGCTAACCAGCCGCTCGAAATCCTTCGGACGATCCACTCCTTCGACCCCTGCCTGACCTGCGCCGTGCACCTGTATGACGAAGAAGGGAAGTATGTGCATCAAATGGATACGTTTTAAACAGGAAGGGATATGAAAAGTCGAAAGAAACGTCTGAGAGAAGTATATGTATGGGAGTTGCCCGTACGTATCTACCACTGTATAAATGCATTGTGTATCGTCATACTTTGCATTACCGGATTTATCATTGCCGACCCGCCGGCCCTGTTGAACGCGTCGGAAGCCTATTTCAGCTACTGGTTCGGCATAGTCCGCTTCATTCACTTTGTAGCGGCTTTCGTGTTCTTCTTCAACTTCGTCTTCCGTCTCTACTGGGAATTCGCGGGCAACCGCTATGCCCGGTGGAACAACTTCATCCCGTTGAAGAAATCGCAATGGAAAGAGGTATTGGAAGTAATCAAGGTAGACGTCCTGATGATTAAGAACAAGCCAGTCGACAGCATCGGGCACAATGCGCTGGCAAGCCTGATTTACTTCGGTATGTTCTGGGCTTTCCTGCTGCAAAGCCTTACCGGCTTCGGATTGTATGCCAAGATGAGCCAGTCTGCCTTCCCGCAACTCTTTGCCTGGATAGTCCCGTTGCTGGGTGGCGATTTGATGACGCGGCAGATTCATCATTTCCTGATGTGGTTCTTCATCCTCTTTGCCATCGTGCACATCTATCTGGTATTCTACCACGACTATATCGAGCAGCGCGGCGAGAGTTCTTCCATCATCGGTGGCTGGAAGTTTATCGAGGAAGATATTGCAGACAAGGAAGAAGTAATAGAGACGGCAGAAGTGATAACAAAAGCAGCGAAGAAAGGATAAATAATATTGATGCGCTTTATATGAGTATATCAATACCCTTTATACGAGCGTATCAATGTCCTTTATACGGGCATATAAACTGTCTTTATATGGACGTATAAACATCCTTTATATGGGTATATAAATACCGGCAATAAGAATAGAACGATAAATGAACAAGAAAACTCTTATATTAGGTGTCGGCAACTTGTTGCTGAAAGACGAAGGGGTCGGAATCCACGTGATCCGTGCCCTGGAGAAAGAAACGCTTCCCGCCCACGTCACCCCGATGGATGGCGGGACGGGGGGGGGCTTGCATCTGATTAGCTGGCTGACGGGCTACGACCATATTATCCTGATAGACGCCACTCTCGACAGCAACCCGCCGGGAACTGTCCGTCTGCTCCGCCCGCAATATGCCAGCGATTATCCCCCTTTGATGAGCGCCCACGAAATAGGTCTCCGCGACATGATCGAAACCATGATCCTGACCGGCGACCTGCCGGAAGTGCATCTGATCGTCGTCTCAGCCGCCAATCTGAATGAGGTGAATATGGAATTGACACCGCCGGTAGAAGCAGCTATTCCGGAAGTGGTCAGGGTGATACGGGAGTTGGTTTGATTATCATTTCAATCAAATCTCACTGTCCACCGCCCAGTTCATCGTGCGGCCTACAGCCTTATGCCAGTCGGTAAGCAATGCCGTCGCCGTCTCCTCTTTCATCTTGGCGGTGAAGATGGTGTCCAGCGACCATTGCTCTTTCAGTTCGTCCGTATCTTTCCAGTAGTTGACAGCCAGTCCCGTCAAGTAGGCAGCGCCCAAAGCAGTCGTTTCCAATATTCTCGGACGGACAACCGGACAGCGGCAAATATCCGCCTGAAACTGCATCAGGAAGTTATTGGCAATCGCCCCGCCATCTACCCGTATTTCGGTAGGCTTGGTATGGATATCGTTCTCCATCGCCATTAGGACATCGTACACCTGGTAACAAATACCCTCGAGCGCGGCACGCGTAATATGGGCAGCCGTCGTCCCCCGGGTAATGCCGACGATAGCGCCATGGGCATATTGATCCCAGTAAGGCGCCCCCAATCCCGTTAATGCCGGTACAAAGTAGACACCGCCGTTATCGGGAACCGACTTTGCCATTTGCTCCGTCACCGGTGCATTCGGTATCATCCCGATTCCGTCGCGTAACCACTGGATGGCGGCTCCACCGACAAAGACACTGCCTTCGAGGGCGTATGTAAGCTTGTCACCCAGTTTCCAGGCAATCGTTGTCAGCAGGTTGTTTTGGGAAAGCACAGGCTTATCGCCGGTGTTTACGATCATGAAACAGCCGGTTCCGTAAGTTGTCTTCATCATGCCTTCATGCAGGCAAAGTTGACCGAACAGGGCCGCCTGCTGGTCGCCTGCCATACCGGAGACCGGGATGCCGGCTTTAAATATAGGAGTAGACGTTTCGCGATACACTTCGCTGCTGCTTTTCACCTCAGGCAACATGGATGCCGGGATGGTAAACAAGTCGAGCAACTCCCGATCCCACTGTTGCGTCTTTATATTGAAAAGCGTCGTGCGGGATGCATTGGTCATATCGGTGATAAACTCGCTACCTCACGTCAACTTCCAGATCAGCCAGGTATCGACGGTACCGAAACAAAGCTCGCCGCGCTCCGCCCGTTCGCGAACGCCTTTCACATGATCGAATATCCATTTCACCTTGGTAGCGGAGAAATAAGCATCTATTACCAGACCTGTCTTTTGTTGGATACATTCGGCATAACCTTCCGCTTTCAGTTTCTCGCAATAGTCGGCTGTGCGGCGATCCTGCCACACGATAGCATTGTAGACGGGGAAGCCGGTCTCGCGATCCCATACGATAGTCGTTTCCCGCTGGTTGGCAATACCGATACAGGCGATATGCGTATCGGTCACATCCGCCTTTGCCATCGCCTCTTTGATGGCTGTCGACTGGGTGTACCAGATTTCATTCGGGTCATGTTCTACCCAACCCGGCTTGGGGAAATATTGCTGGAAGGTTTTTTGGGAAAGTGTAATAACCTCCCCCTGGCGGTTGAACAGGATAGCCCGGGAAGTAGTTGTCCCCTGGTCGATGGCCAATACATATTTATGTCTGAAATTCATGTTGTTCCACTTTATAATTAGTAAACCACTTTCTATCGGAATAGTTCAGTATGCCCGAAAAAAGAACTCCCGCAAATCTAGTAAATATTCCAGACTTGCGGGAGCTACATATACTATAAATCAATGTATCTATTCAAACATTTTATCAATGCCGCCTACATCGGCCGGGGTATTCTTACGTTCTTCTTCCGTAGCAGTCTTGCAGGGGTTTAGATACTGTTCGGGGATGTCGAAGTCTTCTTCTTCCGAATAGCCCAGCGTCTTATCGGCATAGATCTTCTGCATGTACAAACCATAAATAGGCAGCGCCATGCTGGCACCCTGCCCTTCGGAGATACGGTCGAAGTGGATAGAACGATCCTCGCCTCCTACCCAACAGCCGGATACCAGACTAGGCGTAAAGGCCATAAACCAACCATCGGAGTTATTTTGTGTCGTACCGGTCTTACCGCCCATCGGTGCCTTAATACCATAACGGAAACGGATGCGGCTACCTGTTCCACCATCGACTACGCTTTTCAGCATGTGAAGCATCTTATAAGAGGCATCCTCCGTCAACACCTCGCTCATCTGCGGGTTAAAGCTGGCAATCGTATTTCCGTAGGGATCTTCGATACGGGTCACGTAGATCGGTTCCACGCGGATACCTTTGTTGGCAAAGGCACTATAACCACTCACCATCTCTGCAACCGAGACATCCGGCGTACCGAGACAGATCGAGATTACCGGATCCATCTGGTTCTTCAACCCGAAAGAATGCAGTAAGCGCACGAAAGTATAGGGCGACATCTGACTCATCAACCAGGCAGTCACCCAGTTGTCGGAGTTCTGTAACCCCCACTGAATGGAAACACGTTCGCCAATACGTTTGGCACTGGCATTACGCGGAGTCCAGGGACGGCCGTTCGCATCGGAATAGGTGTTCTGCACGTGCAACATCTCGTCGCAGGGACTGAAACCTTCGATCATCGCCAACGAATAAAGGAAAGGTTTGATGGTAGAACCTATCTGGCGGCGTCCGCCATTTACCATATCGTATTGGAAATCGTTATAGTCGATGCCGCCTACATACGCTTTCACATACCCGGAACGGGCATCCATAGACATAAAACCCGTACGCAGGAAACTTTTATGATAACGTATCGAATCCATCGGCGACATAAGCGTATCGATTGGACCACTCCAAGAGAAAACACGCATATCGACAGGCGTATCGAACACCTTGCGTATTTCAGCTTCTTTCATTCCCTCTTTCTTCATATATCGATAGCGATCCGTCTGGTGCATAGCTCGCATCAGGATGGTATCTACTTCACCCGAACGCAGGTCGATAGAGAAAGGAGCCTGTTTCTTCTTTTTCTGAGCATTGAAGAAAGACGGTTGAAGGTCTTTGCTAAAGTGCTCGCGAACGGCTTCTTCGGCATACTGCTGCATGCGGGAATCGATGGTCGTATAGATCTTCAAGCCATCGGTATAGATGTTATAATACCCACCATCGGCTTTCTTATTCTTATTGCACCAGCCATAGAGGGGGTTGGTTTCCCAGGCAAGCGAATCTTCGGAGAACTTCTGCGACTGCCAGGAGGCATAGTTCTTACGCTCGGGCTTCTTTGCTGTCAGGGTAAGACGGAGATATTCGCGGAAGTAAGGAGCTGGCCCGTCTTTATGATCCATGCGGCTGAAATGCAACGTCAACGGCAGGGCTTTCAGAGAGTCGCATTCGGCACGGGTGATATAGCCGGCTTTATGCATCTGCTCCAACACCATATTACGGCGTCCGCGTGTACGTTCGTTCTGGCGCATCGGGTTGAAGTAAGAGGGATTCTTACACATACCCACCAGCGTGGCAGCTTCTTCTATCTTCAGGTTCTTCGGAGTCGTACCGAAATAAACACGTGCGGCCGATTGGATGCCGACTGCATTATAGAGGAAATCGAACTTATTCAGATACATATTGATAATCTCCTCCTTCGTGTAATAACGCTCCAGCTGTACGGCTATCACCCATTCGATAGGCTTCTGGAACAGGCGCTCCATCAGGTTGTCGGCATTCGGCGAGAACAACTGCTTCGCCAATTGCTGCGTAATGGTACTACCGCCACCGCCGCTCTTCTGCATCAGCACACCTCGTTTGATGATAGCACGGAACAAGCCTTGCGCATCGATACCGCTATGCTGGGCAAAACGGGCATCTTCAGTAGCAATCAACGCCTTCACTAGATCCGGCGAGAGATCGTTATAAGAAACGAATATACGGTTGTCTTTGCTATGTGCGTAACTTCCCAGGGTCTTCCCGTCGGATGAAATGACCTGGGAAGCATATTTGTCGATAGGATTCTCCAGCTGTTCCACAGGCGGCATATAGCCGATAGAGCCTTTGGCTATGGCAGTAAATATCAGGAACACCGCCCCTACTACTGCCACGAACAGCACCCAGAATGAAATAATAATACCTTTTGTAATCTTTGATGCCATCCTCTTATTTACTTAGAAAGCGCAAAGATAGAAAATAAATTCCAGAATAACAGCCACTATCAACCTGCCAGTTACAGTACCGGCATCAAATATTTAGCCAATGCATATCCGCCGACCAACAGCCATACGTAAAGGAGCAACGCCAACACAAACGGCTTGGCTCCGGCTTTCTTGAACTTCTCGATACTTGTCTCGGTACCCAGTGCCGTCATAGCCATGGTCAACATAAAGGTATCTACATTATTAATACCGTCTACTACGGCATGCGGAAGCAGGTCGAACGAGTTGAAGCCGATTACAGCCAGGAAGCCGAAAGCGAACCAGGGTATCGTAATCTTTCCGCGTTTAGCGACAGCCGCGCCACTGCCTTTTACGCCGTTGGCTACTGCCTTCACAGCTGTACGGGCCAAAGCAAAACTCATGATAACCAATACAGGAGCCAGCAGCATGACACGGATCATCTTTACGATAATGGCGGCATCGGAGATCTCCTTGCCCATCGCATTAGCCGCACCTACCACGTGGGCTACCTCATGCAGGGTAGAACCGGTATAGATACCCATCTGCTCCGGATTCAGGTCGAGGATGCCCGAGCGATAGAGTACCGGATAAATAAACATGGAAAGCGTTCCGAAGATAACGACTGTCGACACAGCCACTGCTGTCTTATGCGGCTCGCTCTTTACCACCGGTTCGATACCCAGTACGGCAGCCGCTCCACAGATGGCGCTACCGGTAGCCGTCAGCAAGGCCAGGTCTTTGCCCATCTTCAACAGTTTACCCAGGAACATGCCAATACCGATGGTGGCCCCTACGATGATTACATCTATTAATATGGCAGGCAATCCTATCTCTATCACGCTTTGGAATGTCAGACGGAAACCGTAGAGGACGATACCGGCACGCAGCACCTGCTTCGTACAGAACAGGATACCCGGCACCCACGTATCGGGCAAATGATTGCGCAGGCTGTTGGCATACAACATACCCAGGATGATACCCACGATAAGCGGACTAAAAGACAGGTCTTTGACAAACTGGAACTCTGCGATGTAGAATGCAGAGAAAGAGAAAAGGGCGATCAGAAGGACGCCATGCAGTACATTACCACGTTTTTCACTAAACATATTGATTCTTATTTTAGATATATACTTGCTTAACCGCGGGCAAAAGTACACCTTTTCTTCTGTTTCTCTGCTTCATTAATTATTATAGTTTATAACTACAGGTTATGAATGATGGGAGACTGCGGACAGCGAAGCAGTCCTTTCGTGCTTATAGCGTGTCAAATAGGAACGTGCCGACATCGGGAAAAGCTCCAGGAGAAGTATCTCCTGCTCGTTCTCTGCCAACGGAACATCCAAATCAGGGATAACCGGATTATCCTGCATTTCATATTCCGACTCGTCGTAAGGCTGTTCTTCGCGCGAACCGGTAATTTGCAGACGAAACTCCGGGTCGACAGACAGAGGGGGTTCGCCATATTGCCCTTTGATGTAAGAGATAAAAGGGTAGACCGGCTTGCTGTAAAGCGGTCGCCCCGCCGCTTTGTCGAGGGCACAGAGGACGGCTTGCGAGGCAATGATCCGGCTGACAGGCGTTATAAGCGGCGGCAAGCCTGCATCCATCCGCACCTTTGGAATCATAGAGAGGGCACTCTCCAACAGTTCGGGATGCCCTGCCTGTTTCAGCTCTTTCACAACGCGGTTATACATGCCCAGGGGGATCTGCGACTTCTGTACCAGCTCGTTGAAAGAAGGGAAGTTAAAATACTCCTCGATGGCGTGGCAGAAAAGGACGAGGTCGTCCTCTTTGTCGTTACAGGCTGCTTCGATGGCGTCGTTGAAGAAGCGGTCTATCTCCGTCGGCAGCTTATTGGTAAGGGGGTTGAAGTGGCTGGGGAACTCGCCCACCATATTATAGGCTGCCAGCTCCCGGCGTATCTGGTGAAGCCCGGCGTTGATACCGGCTACCGCTTCCATATCTATATCGAGTTCGATACCCATCTTCTTGCAGAAGACGTAGACTAGCTCGAGAGCCGGGGCAGAGGTACCTTGGGCAAAGTACCACATGCAGGTATCCACTATATCCACGCCGTTTACGATAGCAGATAAGGTCGAAGCCAGCCCATAGCCTGCCGTACAGCGGGTATGGAAGTCGACAGGTACTTTGAGGTTCTTCTTCAACAGACGTATCAGGTCGGCCGTGCGCCGGGGGGGGTAATCAGGCCGTTATCGTCCTCAAGGGTAACGATGCTGGCACCCAGGCATTCCAGGTGGCGCGCTTTCTCCAGGAAGTAATCGTCGGTAAAGACGGGTTTATGCAGGGGATGGCCATGTAGGGCGGCTTCGATACGCTCCACTGCAGAATGGTGCGGATCAATAGCATAGCAGACGGCACCGTCGGCAATGGCGCCCGTACGGTCGGTATATTTAATGGCGGCGGCCATATTGGCGGTGTCGTTCATAGCGTCGAAGATGCGCATGATGTCGATACCGGCTGCGGCGGCATTGTTGCATAACATCTTGACAACCTCATCGGGATATGGGTTATAGCCAAACAGGTTACGTCCGCGGCAAAGAGCTGCTAGGCGGGTCTTATCTCCCAAAGCCACCTTTATCTTCTCCACCCGTTCCCAGGGGTCTTCGTCGAGATAGCGCATCGCGGCGTCGGGGATGGCGCCTCCCCATACCTCGAGGGCATAGACCGCCTGCTTCCCGGTAAAAGGGAAGCAGGCGGTCTATCTGTTCTTGCGCCATACGGGCGGAAAGGGAGGATTGTTGACCGTCACGCAGGGTGAGGTCGCGTATGAATAACTTATGTGTCATAATGATTGTGTCTTGTTTAGATGATTGCGTGTATCCTTTATTTCTCGTTCCACCATAGCGGTGTGGTCGTCAGGTCGGGGCCGCCCAGCAACTCCAGCGCTTGCTTGTAACCTTCCTGGTTGTTGGTCTGGATGTTGGCGGGGTAACGGTAACGTTTGGGGTAGAATTCCAGACGGCATTCCTTGGCGGTTGCCATCGTCAACGGAACCTGGTTCAATGGATTATAGTCTTTCTCTACCGCCTGGTTTTCAAAGAAAGGCAGATCGAGTCGACGATGATCGCTCCACGCTTCTTCGGGCAGCCAGGGTACCTGGGCGATATATTTCTGGGTGATGATCTTCGTCAAGGCATCATTATTATATGCCCCGCCACGATAGATAGAGTTTTTGGGATACTGATAAGTTATTGTCTTAAATGATTATCCGCATAATGTCCTATTATAAATTCTGGATTTGAAGTCGGA
>JAJPZM010000482.1 GCA_021204335.1 Parabacteroides sp.
ACAAAACCGCCTATCACGTATGCTTCATCACCCAATTCGTCGGCAGCCTCTGATATTATCCGAAACGGCTTTGCTGATATATGATTTAAAATATCTTCTTGATTTATATACATTCGCTTTATTTATCTCACACATTGAGGGCACAAAGATAAAAAATATATCTTTGCAGACAGAACGAATAAGCTAAACAACATGAAGAAGTTAGTAATATGTATCACACTTGCCGCCCTTAGCCTTACCGCATGCAACAAGGCAGAAAAGGAAGCACAGGCAAGATTGAACAATGCAAAAGGCATGTACGAACGGAATGAGTTCTTTGCTGCCAAAAGTGAAATAGACAGCATCCGGCTGCTTTACCCTAAAGAATTCAAGGTATTGAAAGAGGGTCTTTCGCTGATGCGACAGGTCGAGATGAAAGAGGCGGAGCGTAATATCGCTTACAGCGACAGCCTCATCCCTATTAAAACGGAAGAAGCAGAAACGCTGAAAAAAGGATTTACTTTCGAAAAAGACAGCGTGTATGAAGAGATCGGTAACTATATCTGGAAACAACAGACCATTGAGCGCAATGTCAAACGTTGTTATATCCGCAGCGGAGTAAACGAAAAAGGAGAGATTTATCTGGCTAGTGTTTTTTACGGCGGCGCCCCGATTAACCATACCAGTTTAAAAGTAAGCACCAAAGACGGCCAGTTTGCCGAAACAGCCGCCATTCCCTACGACGGCGGAGTAAACTATCGCTTCAAGGATCTGGGAATGACTACCGAAGTGGTCACTTACAAAGGCGAAAAAGGCATCGACGCGGCCAAGTTCATCGCAGCAAATGCAAAAGAACGGATCAAAGCAGAATATACAGGAGGCAAGCCTTATACCATATATATAGCCGATGGAGATAAAAAGGCAATCACCGCGACTTTCGAACTGGCCATCGTACTGAGCGACCTGGAAAATCTGCAAAAAGAGAAAGAAAAAGCAACCAAAAGGATTGCTTACCTACAAAGTAAACTAGATAGTCCCGAGAATAAAGAATAATCCCAATACAAACGAAAACAAAAAGAGCGGACGATCAAATCATCCGCTCTTTTTGTTTATTATATCCGGCAATTATTATTTCACAATCACCTTCTGAGCTTTCTCGCCTTCGATAGAAACGATCAGTACACCTCTGCTTGCACCGATATTTACATTATCAGATGAAGCAACAAATGAGTTAATTGTCTGACCCAGAATGTTAGAGATAGAAATTCGCTTGCCACCGGCATTAAGAATTGTCAATTTACCAACTCCACCAATCAACTTAACGGCATTTGCATCTGTGATTGATTCGTTAGCAACAGGACCGGCAACACTTTCGATAGAGAATTCCGCACCGGTTTTCGACATGACAGCAAAGCTGTTTATGATACCAATGAACTTTTCTTCATTACCATTGTTCACTTCCTGCTGGTTTTCCAACAAATAATTACCGCTTTCTGTTACCTTGAATGCCCACAGAGCAGGATTTTTTGCGCTATCCTTCATTGTTTCGATGGTATCGTTGGCTATAAAGTTTACGCGGGTATAATTTTCTTTTCCATAAACTAATGAAGAATCACGACCTGAAACCATATAATGACGAACAGAAGCGGCTTCCGGTATATCACTAACTTTCACAGCGGTAGTGATAAAATACAAAGGTCTGTCAGCTGTCGAAGCATCTGATTTCATTGTCCACAAACTGAAATTATCTTTTTCATAAGCTGATTTCAGGATATCAATACCCTGTCCCACTGATTTCATCTCTGCAAAGAAAGTAACTGGATTCATTGTCAATGATTGTACTTCCGAAGTAAATTGTCTGTGACCTGATTCGAATGTAGCGTATTCAGGAGCTTCCATTTCTACAAAGTTGAAATAAGCAGGAGTTTCCAACAACACCATGTTAGATGAATAAGAATCGGCTGTGACAAATTTACCTTTATTATCACCCTCTGCTATTTCCATATTATATTTACCACCGTCTACATTAATATTGAAATAGAAACTTACAGGATCATCAAAATCAGAAACTTTCAAACTCTTTTTTTCTGCATCGTAAGCTATACATTTATCGCTAAACTGAGACTTCAATTGATATTTTACAATTGAAACAGTATCCTTCAAAGCCTGGGCTCCACCGATCTTCATTGTATCGACAGCTACGATCTTAAAGATAATAGCTTCTTTTACACTACCCGATTTAATTTGAAGAATTGAGTCGGCTGTAATAGCATAAGAATCGCTGGTTTCAGCATCTGCCGGAATCAAGTTCAAGGCATAACCATTATTTGCCATTTCAGCTTTCGTGAAATTAGCAGACCCTAAGAACTTATCATCCAGATTTACTTTCTAAGCTTCAACAGTTATAGAGTCGGCGCTGCCACCGAATGTAAATGTATTATCCATTCCCTGAACGGCAAATACTTCACCCTTCAGCAACAGAGATGTATTGGTTTTACGATCTACAATGCTATACATTCTGCCATCTTCCTTGATGTACCATTGTCCTTCAAGACTATTTACGGAAGGAGTGCCGGACATTGTTACAATCTTATTATCCTCTCCATACGCAGAAATATACTTTCCGCCAGTTGCAGTTTTACTTGCACTCTTTAAGAAATAAACACCTGTTCCGCCTTTGATTTCAGCAGGCACACCACGACTTGATGTAATACATGGGTAATTTTTAATGCCAGTATTATTAATAGTCAATACCTTCTTTGTTCCTAACTGAGCATATACAACCTTTACATCTGTAGGTTCACCAGCACTTGATTCAGTATCAGTATCGCCATCAGCTTTCGTTTCTTCCTTATCTGTTTCAGAAGGAATCCCTTTAACTATCATTGTTAAGGAGTCATTCTTTAAATCAGCTGTAAACTTAAAGAATTTACTTGTCAAGTTCGGCTTAATTGTTTCACGTATGGAATCTAAAGCAAAACTATTACTAGCGCCATCTATTTTTAATGTGTCGATACCAAAGAACTTCTTTGTTTCGTCAGAGTAAGCTTCATTCCCTTTTTCTTGTAATAAAAAATAACCTTCTGGAGCTGTAATATCCCCACTAGTTGTTACTGCAACTAAATCTTTTCCACTAAAAATATCACCTTCTATTGTCTCTCCAAAAGATAATTGGAAAGTACTGAAACCATTTCCCAACTCAGATGCTTCCAATATTTTTTCTCCCGGTTCCAACACTCTAAATTCCGCGTTTTTTATATCCGTACTTTCAGCTGGTTTAGAAAAAACAATCTCATAAACATCGTTGTCCTTCTCATCTTTAGTTTCCTTGATAAACAAAGTCATTGTCTTATCAGAAGATAATTGACTTTGTATAGAACCAACTCCAGTTGCAGGGAAAGACCATTCACTCACTCCTTCAGCAGAAAGTATTGGCTTTGCATCCAAACTTTTCTCAAAAGACAATACTGTTTTAGTCTTTTTATTTTTAAATTGATATGAATTACCTGTCGCAGCAGTACTGGCCAAAGTTATTTCCCACAAAGCCAAATCAATATTAACCTTTTGGTCATCCAAACTTGTAATTACAACTAATGAATCTTATTTTCCGCAATCTAATGACAAATATTTACCGACAACTGTTTTCAAATAATAATAATTACCAGCTTTCCATGCAGCAGAAGTAACAGCAGTCGTACCTTCCCCTTTTAAAGTACTTTGTCCATCTTCAGCACTTACCGTTAAAGAACTTACCGCCATCAAAGCAGCGGCTAATAAAGTAGATTTTTTATTCATATATACTCACTTTTGGTTTATACATTATATTAATACCGAATACAAAGATATGACATTTTAAATTCGTGGCACCTATAAGAAACACTAAAGATACTTATAATCACGTATATTGTACAAAACCAGTCGTTTTAATGCCAACATGTTCCAATCGAAATAAGGTTAATGCCATATACTTTTCATTTTTAGGATCGCGAGTAATTGCCTGTCGATAATTATCGGCAAGCCTGCCCACAATTATCGACAAGCCTGCTGATAATTGTGGGCAAGCCTGTCGACAATTATCGACAACAAAAAATTCAGCTTACTAAATATCATTTTAACCATTACTTTTGCAGCAAATATTGGAATCTTTTATTCTTAATATAAAATAGTAACATAATTCACATCAAGTATCTAAC
>JAJPZM010000410.1 GCA_021204335.1 Parabacteroides sp.
TATAACAGTGTTTAAAAATTGTGGATTATCTAAAGAATCCCCATATTTTGTTGATTCGTATATATATATATATATATATATTGATAAGGGATTTAACTTCAATACCGATTTTACGATTGAGATGTTTTTTAAATTGAGTACTATATATGGCTATCAGACTGTTGTGTCAGGGAAAGAAAATGCTTTACAAGTTAGATTCAAGGATGGTAAATTGAATTTTTTAAACGAAAATGTGAAAGAATTAGGAGAGTCTACACAGCTAGCACCGATAAATTCATGGTCCCATTTAGCAATTGTGCGTTACAATAATAAAATAAATGGTTATATTAACGGCTATTTGCATCTTAGTGTTAGTTCTTCTTATTTCTACAATAACGGTTATTACTGCATAGGGCGTCAATCTCAATCTAATGTGGAGTATTTAAATAAAGCGTATGTTGATTATTATAGGATTAGTAACATAGCTCGCTATACATCTAGTTTTACACCGCCAATTATTAAATAAATTAAAGATATGATATACATAGGACATAGAAACAATACTCTTTTCATCCTCGAAATCGAGGAAGAACTGAATACTACTGACAATATAGTAGTTGACACCTGGGAAGATTTTATCGACAATGATCTGTCCTGGTTGAAATTGACATCAGAGCAGGAAACGTTTTACGCGAATCACCCTGATGCTACACCGGAAGAAGTGTTTAATATGCTGTTGACTCCGGAGCCAGTCGAACCAGAGCCAACTCCTGAACCGGAACCAGAGGACGAGCTGGAAATAGCACGACGGGCAAAGTTGGACGAAATAGGAGCACAGGACAAGTTTTCAGAGAAGTTTTTTGTTATGGTTACACAAGGTGGAGTTGAGATAGCTAACGTGGAACTTTGGGCTAATAGCGCATTACGCACGTCCCTTATCAGTTCCACTTTGCCTGCTATTGAATTAGATGGAAAAACAACAACTATTTTGTGGTCAAATACATCTCCGAGTGTTCCTCTCGAAGTTCCTCTATCTTGGGCGAAAAAGAACTTGCCTGTATTAGAGATTTATGCTAAAAGAACATACGATCTTATGCAGATTAACAAGAATAAAGTTCTTGCTGCCACAACCGTCGAGGAAATAGCTCAAATCGACGTAAAAGCGGACTATCCTTATATCCTAACATTTGAACTTAATCTTGACAAATATGAGCAGGCGTAGATTAATGGGGAAAAAGAATCTTGTATTCTTCCAGCAGAGATTCTATCCGGCGGGAACATATAACTGGACTGTCCCGGCTGGTTGTACATCCATAGATGTATTTCTAGTTGGAGCTGGTGGTGGAGCTAAAGATACAATGCCAGGCGGTGGTGGTTATACAAAAACCTTTAAAAAAGACACTACAGGTTGGCGTGATGGAGATGCTATTCCTGTTACTCCAGGAGAAACAATACAAATTATAGTAGGAAGGGGTAGCTCTGGCGATGGTGGTTATTCCCAATTTAAATCATCGTCTTATAGAGCAAATGGAGGTAAAGCAGGTAGTGGTTCTGGTAGTTCATCGAAAGGTGGAGATGGTGGTTCTGGAGCTGCAGTATAGTACGGAAGCCCCGGAACAGACGGGAGTAATGGTTCTGGTTCTGGATTTACACCGGGTTCTGGTCAAGGATATACTACTAGAGACTTTGGAGAGTCTAATGGCAAGCGTAACGCTGGTGGTGGGACGTGTAATAGAGCATCAAGTCAAGGTGGCGTATCAGACTATACAGAAGGAACAGGTGGCTCCGCATATACATCTCAAAGTGACCAGGAAAATGCAGGCATATCTATTACTGGTGGCGGAGGATACGGTAGCGGCGGTTCTGGTTCGACTCATCCAAGCTATGTAGGCATTGGTGGTGATGGCACAGTATTAATCAGAGGATATAAATCATAATAATTCATGGAAGCAATATTACAAAGAACAACAACAATTAAACAGGACTTAATGATCCTGTTCGCTGCAACAGTAATAGCATTTGCAGGTTATCTATCAGCAACTGCACCTCATTATCTTCCGACATCAATGATAGAAGAAGGTACGATTGTGGTAAAGAACGACAGTGTGACAACGATTATAATACCTGATAAGAGATGAGTAGACAAAGCACAAAACTTGAAAAATATGAAACAAATAAAGAATTAAAAACATGACACTAATTATTATTTCGTTATTAATCATCGCTTCATACACAATCGCTGTTTGTGTAAAGACGAAAGGAATACCATATAGTATCAGCGCAACGTATTTCTCCCTAAAGCATAAATTGATTTTCGGAGCATGTATGTGTTTAACCGCAATGTTCATATTCCCAGAAGTCTGGGAGTTGAGCACAACATTCGCAATGAAAATACTAGCAATAGCATCCTGCATCGGCTTGATCGGCGTTGGTCTGGCTCCTGATTTTCGGGATGACTGGATCAATAAAATCCATTGCGGTTCGGCAGCGTTGACGTTGATATCTTCGCAACTATGGGTTGGTTGCACTCCTGCATGGTGGATACTAATTCCTATATGGACTGCATGGGCATATATACGATACTTTACATGAGCAGACACATATCAGATAGTATTGTGAGTGATTTCATTAGGACCAGACCGATGTTCTGGGTCGAAGTATTGGCTCTTTCATCTTTCTTTCTAGGAGTCTTTATAATTAAAGAGTATGTTTTGCAATGAGAATAAAAACAATAATCTGAAAAGTAAAGTATGAACATAGAAATAACAGACATAATAACCATTGTCGGAACGATGGGAGGGATAGAGGGGATAAAATGGGCTATCCGGGCATGGGTTAACCGGAAAACAGATGCCCGGAAAGAGGATGCCGCCGCGGACGCTTTAGAGATTGACAACGAAAAGACGCAGGTCAATTGGTTAGAGGATCGTATTACTCAGCGCGATTTGAAAATAGACGCCCTATATGTCGAACTCCGTCAGGAGCAGACAGCTAAGCTAGATGAAATTCATAAGCGGTATGAGGTTGAATTAGCGTTGAAGGATGCACTCCATGACAAGTGTGAGCATTCTGATAGTGATTGCAGTAGGAGGATACCGCCACGAAGAAAAATAGCAATAGATAAAAAAGGAGGAAAATAATGAGAAAGAATGAGTTACCCCGGGGCCTTAGAAACAACAACCCTCTTAACATCAGACGAAGCACTGATGTATTTCAGGGCGAGGTAAACCCGAGTAAAGATAAAGAGTTTAAGCAGTTTAAGACGATGGCTCATGGTTATCGTGCAGGCTTTAAAATCCCGTCAAACTATTACAGGGTATATAAGCTAACCACTATCCGAAAGATGATTGGACGATGGGCGCCTGAAAACGAGAATAATACGGCTGCTTATGTATCTCTAGTATCGTCTCACTCTGGTATCGGGGCTGACGATCAACTGAGCTTCGACCGCGAACAGATGATCAGGATAGTTGCCGGGATGTCTAAGGTCGAAAATGGGAGAGAGGCAGAGATGTCAGACGTAATAGCAGGTTGGAATTTGTTATGAAAGCCTGGCACGTCATATTATTGTTGATCTGTTTAGTGGGCAGCTTTCTAATCGGATACCATGTTCGGGGTACTGATGCAAAAAATGTACAGGTTGAACGTGAACAATAATAGACACATTAAGAACAGTTCTACCGCTTCCTTCCTTTGAAATAGAAGTAGGCGAGGTCGAGATTCCTTACCCAATTATCGTCAAAGAGAAAGGGCAGGATAGGGTTGATACGATCTATGTGCCGGTACCGATTACACAGAAAGAATATGTATCAGAAAACTATCACGCTTGGGTATCGGGTAATAATGCAGCTTTAGACAGCGTATATGTTTTCCCTAAGACGGTCTATATAACGAAAAAGAATCCTGACAAGCGATGGGGGCTAGGCGTGTCGGCCGGTTATGGTATCGGCAGATCAGGGCTTTCTCCCTATGTCGGTGTCGGGGTATATTATAGAATTTGGTAGAGTTTTTTTCATAGTGATTTAATTAGTAATGCTAACTTCCGCTCTGCTCGGGATGGGTGGGGCGGTTTTGTTTCGTATCTGTAAAGATGTGAACTATTTTTTTTATGCTCAAAAACATAAATAAATGATTGCAATTATTTGCAATCATAAAT
>JAJPZM010000138.1 GCA_021204335.1 Parabacteroides sp.
CCCGCCCGCCCCCCCCCCCCACCCCCCCCCCCCTCGCCCCCCCCCCCCCCCGGGCCGGCCCCCCAAGAACTCGACCCGAGCACCCTGCCGCTATAGTCACTTCCGCTTACCTTTTTATTCAATGCCAGGTTGTTGGTGAGTGATCCCTTGAAGCTATACCCGCAAATGCCGCCGGAATTTGATTTCTCTCCCGTCACCATTCCTGTGGCGTAGGTGTAGGAGAGGGTTCCGACAGAAAACCATCCGACAATACCGCCGACGTAATTCTCTCCCACCACATCGACCGTTGCGTAACAATGGGTGAGGATAACGCTTCCATTGCCAGTGTCGTCAACTGATCCACTCGCCTTTCCGACTATTCTTCCGACATAAGCAGCATTACCACTCCCTTTTCTCGTAATCGTCACTCCCCCGTTCCCTGTCACGTAGCAGTTACGGATGGTGGCTGCGGCGTCAGTTCCACTTATCTCTCCGACTATTCCTCCGGCATAGACATAGCCGCCGCTTAAAGTTGCCGTTATCCCCTCGTCCGACAGTTCGACACCCAGGTTTTGGAGCGTGCCGTCAACGACGTAGCCGAATAATCCGGCGTGTTTAATGCCGCTTCCATTACTCATATCCACCTTCAACCCCTTCACGACATGGCCTTTGCCGTCGAAATGGCCGCGGAAGGGGTGGTCATTCGTCCCTATCGGCGTCCAGTCTTTGCCGGCTAAGTCGATGTCGGCGGAGAGGGCGAAGTAGTAGCCGGAGAAACCGCCTTTATAATCACTTTCTCCGCTTTCATCTATCTCATTACTCTCTCCATACGACAGATTTATCCCTCCGTCATTCACCTGCTGTGCGAAATACGCCAGTTCAGCGGCATTATCTATCAGAATGGGGCTGCCTTTTGTGCCATCGCCACCGTTCTGATTCACTATCTTGCTCACCGTACCATTACCCCCCCCTGTCCTGCTGCCGGAAGGGTAATTAATAAGAAAAAGAACAGCGCAGCCAGAAGGCGCAGGGCTATCGAAGATGTAAAAATGTTTGCTTTCATGATGTTTGTTGTTACTGTTAATAATCAGATGGTTCATTTCTTGCTATGTTTGAAGGTTCATTTCTTACCGGTTTCGCACTACTACCTTGCGGACGGTATCGCCGATCCATACGATATAGACTCCCGTCGGCAGTTGTTGCCGACGGATCAGCCCCGGGGCTGCCTGGAAGGTATCGACCAGACGGCCATCGGGCGAGAGGATGCGGACGGGGATAGCAGAGACATCGCCGGGGACTCCGGCAGAAGCAGCAGCATCGGCAAAGAAGCCGTCCGGCAGCAGGACGCAGAGCGCGGACGGCTCCGTCCAGATACGCGGAAGGGCGGAATCGGCGGCGGAATGCGGGTCGGTAATCGACTCGTTGGCGACCGGGTGGTTCGGGAAAAGGCCGTCGATGAAGACCTCGACGTCGCTGCGGACGTACTTCACCTGGTAGGAACCGTCGCTGCTGCGGGGAGTGAGCGTCTCGCCACGGTCGGTGGTGACGACGGGCTGCGACTCCGAGTAGGCGGTGTCTATCGTGAGGTAGAAGCGGAAGGTGCTCCAGGCTTCGACCTCGTAAGAACCGGCGACAGGGTCGGTCACGGCTCCCTCTACAGCGGGAAGGGTGACGGTGTGGTAGACTGTCGGCTCGGGCTCGGGTTCGACAGGTGGCGGCGGCTTCACGCCGGTGAAGCGTGCGCTCAACCAAATGTCGTCGTCGGGCATTATATAGGCCGGGTCGGTGAACTCGTTGGTGAAGTCACCGGAAGACGAGCCGGAAAGGTAACACTCGAAATCGTAGCCCTTGTCAGCCGGGCACGCCAGCGAGAGCACAATGTCGGTCCCAACAAAGTCGCCATCGGACAAGGGGATGCCGGGCGCACCGGCGGCGGTGACAGTCAGGCGGCCCCCGATGGGTTGCACGATATGGAGTTGCGGACATTTCTTCACGTCGGTGTAGGTCGTCAGCTGGCCAGCCTGCGGAATGAAGGAAGCGGTATAGGTATTGCCCGCGTCACGCCCCTGTTGCACGACGGGCTGGGACGAGGACTTGAATGTCAGCACAACCGGCTTGTCTGCTTCAGGGAAAGTGGCGGAGATAGCACGGACAACAAAATCGTCTGAAATGCCCAAATTAGCTGTTCCCCAATCGACAGTCACGTACTGCAACTCCCTGGCGAATTGCCATTCGATCATCGGATGAAGGAAAGAAGCCGTTCCTCCTCCGCCGATCGTGGCAGAGTGAGGAGTTGCCATACAGATATTGGAGCCCTGCAACGTCAGGGTGCCTGTATTATAAAGGGGAGCCGCATCGGTTGAACGGTTCTTCACTATAAAGTTACTTTGCCCCGCTTTAATAGTCAGCGTACCGTCATTCTCGATCGCGGCGCTGGTAGTATTCTGATTGTACAGAAGAATATCTCCTGTTGTTTCCAGTATTACTTCAGCACCCTGTTCCACGGTTAGACAGGTTCCCCTGGAAGCGAGTTTTAGATTCTAAAAGACAAGCATCGGCGAAGTGTTTCCGGTTGTTTCCACGATGGAGACAGAAGCTGATATCTCGTCGTTGCCGCCTTCCACCATTCCATTGAAAGGAATAGACGGTTCTGTTTCTCCATCCCTGTTGCGCAACCACTTGCCGTCTTTATATGAGAGGTAGTAGGTTTTGGCGTTTTTCAGAACCAGCGATGACATCGGGTAAGCATCCAGCACTGTGTTTGCCGCTATTTCCGGCTGGTTCGAGTTTGGCCATGCCACGTAAGTGAGAGAACCGTCGGGACCCTCTTTCACCATCTTCAACTACGGGAGATTGCCGCCCGTGAAGGTCCAGGCCTTTGCCCATCCGTTGTCATCGCCGGCGGGCGATCTTTTCAGGTCTGCCTCGTAGGTTTCGAGCCAGGTGTCGGCACCGTTCTTAGATGACGGATTTTCATTCCTGACGGTAGAGTTGTTTACCTTTGTTCGGGTAGAGGCATAACAGGACGATGTAACCCTATCGCACACCCGGTATAATTCAGTACCTGTTATATTTCTATTCAGAGCCAGGTTGTTCGATACTGTGCCCCCGCCATATCCGCTAATACCACCGGCGCGTCGGAAACCTTCCCCCTTAGCCTCCACATTTCCCGTGGAATAAGCGTAAGAACATCCTGACGACATCATGCCGGCAATACCGCCAGCAGAACTGCTCACATTTCCTGTTGCTTCCGTCCCGACCGTTGTATAACAATGAATAAGAATGACAGAAGATTCGCCGCCGGGATTTCCTATTCCCGTTATTCCTCCGGCGTAAGCAGATCCTCCGGGGGCCGTGGCCTTCACCGCCCCATCCCCCGTTACATAGCAATTACGGATAACAGCAATACCATCCATAGTTCCACTTAATCTCCCAGCTATCCCTCCGGCATGGGGAACTCCTTTATCCACCGTCAAATCGATCCCTTTACTATGCAGTTCTACACCCAGGTTTTGGATCGTCCCGTTCGATACATGACCGAACAATCCGGCAAAATTGTACTCGCTAACACCCTCACTTGTTATATCATGAACGGATGTCAAGCCGCTCACGATATGCCCCCGGCCGTCGAAATGACCGTTGAAATATCTGCCTGTTTTATTCCCTATCGGCGTCCAGTTAATCCCGTTTAAGTCGATGTTTTTGGAGAGGGCGAAGTACACGCCGAAGAGATTGAAGACGTCGATCCAATACGGTTGGCCATTTACACTCACATTCAACCTTCCCATTTTATTCAGTTCCCGTGCTAAATACGCCAGCTCAGCACCGGATGCTATCAGGATAGGGCGGTCTTTCGAGTCACCATAGCTGCCACCTTCGTTTTTAATGACAGAAACGTCACTGCCGTCCCATACGTCCGTATCGTCACCCCCCCCTGCCCTGCTGCCGGAAGGGTGAAAAAGAAGAAAAAGAACAGGGCGGCCAGAAGGCGCAGGGCTGTCGGATAAGTGGATATGTTTGCTTTCATGTTGTTTATTGTTACTGTTAATTATCAAAATCACTTGGTCATTACAGGTTCATTTGGGGGCTGTCCAAAAAGTGGATAGCCCCTTTAGCTATTGTTTATTTCGGTAAAAAG
>JAJPZM010000292.1 GCA_021204335.1 Parabacteroides sp.
CGGGGACACAAGGATTTTCAGTCCTTTGCTCTACCAACTGAGCTATGGCACCGTTGTTTTGTTTAACGGGTGCAAAGGTACGGACTTTTTTTTAATATGCAATAGCTGGGTGAAAAAATGCCAAAAATTATTCACTAAGTGAATTCCATCCCTGGGCTTTTAGTTCAACTTCTCCACCGTCGCGGCCTACTAGATAGTTGCCTAACTCGGGTTTGGTGATGTGACCTATTACTTTAACTCCTTTCATATCAGAAACTTTATCGTGGTCGGTTAGAGGTACAGTGAATAATAACTCGTAATCTTCACCACCATTCAATGCGGCTGTTACCAGGTTCATGTTAAATTGTTCTGCCATGGCTGCCGTCTGGTAATCGATAGGAATACGGTCCTCATAAATGCGGCAGCCTACCTTGCTTTCTTTCGAAATGTGCAAAAGCTCCGAAGAAAGACCATCGGAAATATCCATCATGGCTGTTGGTATGATGCCGGCTTTGTCTAAAAGCTCAATGATATCCTTACGCGCTTCCGGCTTCAGTTGACGTTCCAGTAAATATTCTTTGCCGGTGAAGTCGGGGGTGAAATCCTTTTCCCCTTTAAATACGCTTTTTTCGCGTTCCAGTAATTGTAATCCCATATAGGCTGCTCCCAGATCACCTGAAACGCAAACCAGATCAGTGTCTTTGGCTCCGCTTCGGGTTACGATTTTGCCTTTCTCGCCTTCACCAATACAGGTGATGCTGATGCACAAGCCTGTTACTGAAGCAGAGGTGTCGCCGCCAACTATGTCGACACCGTAAATATCGCACGCCAGCTGAAGCCCTGAATAAAACTCTTCCAGATCCTCTATTGAGAAACGTTTTGACAAACCAAGCGATACGGTAATCTGTTTCGGCTTTCCGTTCATTGCATAAATATCGGAAAAGTTGACGATCGCCGATTTATATCCGAGATGTTTCAGCGGTACGTAAGTCAAGTCAAAATGGATACCTTCAAGTAGAAGATCGGTAGTAATCAACGCCTGTTTGTCTTTGTAATCAAGGATTGCTGCGTCGTCACCAACGCCTTTCACCGTACTATCGTTTTTTAACTCTATTTTTTCTGTCAGATGGCGGATCAAACCAAATTCGCCTAATGTTGCTATTTCTGTTCTTTTGCTCATTTTTTAACGTAAGAATTTATCTTTATTAAAAGCTATTACATGTTTGCAGATCTCATCGTCGAAGTTCTTGTCGAGGCAGAATTCGATTGTGATCGGCAGATAATACATACACATTTTCCATTCTTCCGGAATATGCGGGTTATCAAATAACCGCGAAGCATCCTTTTCGGTTGTCAGTATTCGTTTGCCGGATGAAGCCATATTATCAAATATATTTTTGATTCGACGTATATCCGATTTATTGAATGCATGATGATCCGGAAAGGTGAGTGGAACGACCTTGTTTGATAATTTTCGGGCTTCCTTTATAAACCCGTTGGGAGAGGTGATTCCAGATAATGCCAGCAGGTCATCTTCTTTTTGAATATTATTTCGGGAGAGGGGCTTTGCCTTTGAAGCAAATACCGGCTCGATCTCTCCATAGGCGATGTGGGTGAAGTGGATAGACTGGTGTGCCAACAGTTTCATATTCTCCTCTATGATCCGGTATTCAATCGGTTTCATGTCTTCTTCGCATTTGGTTACGATTACCATGTCCGAGCGGCGTATTCCGCAAATCGGTTCCCGTAGTTGTCCGACCGGAAGAAGTTTGTCATTATAGAATAAACGATGATAGTCAGTTAGAACAATCGACAGTGAAGGCGTTACATACCTGTGTTGGAATGCATCGTCAAGTAAAATAATCTCCGGTCTCTGTCCTTCGGGAAGTGCCAGTAATTTGCTGATACCTTGCCGGCGGTCTGCATCGACTGCAACCAGGATATCTGGAAATTTCCGTTTCATCTGGTAAGGTTCGTCACCGATATCAAGACTTGTGCTGCGTTTGTCTGCCAATATAAAACCCGATGTTTTCCGTTTATATCCCCGGCTGAGTACTGCTACCTTATATTTACTTTTGAGTAAACGAATAATGTATTCTGTGTGAGGTGTTTTGCCTGTTCCTCCTACAGCTAGGTTTCCAATACTGATAATAGGTACCGGGTATGACTCGGAAGGTAATATCTTCCAGTCAAACAATTGGTTGCACAATCTGACTTCAATCCCGTAAAGGAAAGAAAGAGGAGCAAGCAGAGGGTGTATTTTTATGTTATTTTCTGTCGGCATCTTGGGTTATAAAGGTTTAACATCGTATGGAAGCCTTGCCTGAATTCCTGTTGTCGATTTAATATTGTTCAGTGTCTTGAAATATTCATATTCATCACCTAAAACATTCTTTACGATAGATACTTTTACTTCTCCCAATTGCTTTTCGATAAATTCTTTCCAGAAATCTTTTGTTCCTGAAACATAAGTCAGGCTGTAGTCTGACAGATCGGCAAGAAAGGCCGCGGTTTCAATCGCTTTGTTGATTCCTCCCAGTTCGTCTACCAGGCCACGTTCTTTTGCTTGCTCGCCGGTCCAGACACGACCTTGTCCGATTTCGTTGATGGCTTCCTTGCTCATATCGCGGCCATCGGCACAACGGGTAAGGAATGTTTCATATCCTCTTTCAACGAAAGATTGGATAAGTACTTTTTCATCTTCACGCATCGGACGACTCATGTCTCCTAAATCGGCATACGTATTGGTTTTGACAATGTCTGTCGTTAATGACAGCTTGTCAAGTAAGCCCGTTACATTAGGGAACATACCGAATATACCGATTGATCCGGTCAGCGTATTGGGCTCGGCTACAATTTTATTGGCAGCACATGAGATGTAGTAACCGCCTGAGGCTGCTACGTCACCCATTGAAACAACGATTGGTTTTACTTTTTTCAGTTCTATAACCTGTCGCCAGATTTGTTCGGAAACGAATGCACTACCACCGGGGGAGTTTACGCGAAAGACAACTGCTTTGACATTGTCATCATTTTTTAGTTTGATCAGTTCGGTTGCGACCTTTTCGGTAATTGCCTGTTCCATATTATAAGGAGAAGAAGATACTTCGGGTTTGATTTCTCCTTCGGCATACAGGATTGCAATACGGTTTGCTTTTTCGCGAGTGACTGTTTTTATGCTTTTCATCTTCGCTATATCAGCAGTCCGCAAGCGTTTGTCGCTTTGTGCGGCCAACTCTTTTACATATTCTTCTACTTCCGGGCAATATTTCAATTCATCGATCAATTTGCACTCAACTGCTTTTTCTGCAGATGCAAAGGCATAGCCTTGATTGGCAAAGTTGTTAATGTCTTCTACTGAAACTTGTCTGGATTCGGCAATACCATCAGTTACATTATCCCAGATTGTGCTTATATATGATTGTATCTGTTCGCGGTTGGCATCACTCAGTTTGTCGAGCATGAACGGTTCTACAGCCCCTTTATAAGTTCCGACTTTGAAGATCATCATGTCAACACCGACTTTTTTTAGTAGTTCTTTATAAAACATTGTTTGTGAAGCCATTCCCACCAATGCAAGTGTCCCTTGCGGGTTCAGGAATGCTTTATCGGCCACAGAGCATAGATAATAACAGCCCTGGCTGTAGTTGTCGGAGTAAGCAACAACAAACTTGCCGCTTTCTTTAAAGTCGGTCAAAGCCCGGCGGATAGCTTCCAAACTAGCGGAGCCGGCACTGAGCGATTTGGCTTCTATATATATACCGTTGATGTTTTTGTTTTTTTTGGCGGTCTCAATGGTTGACAATATATCTTTTAGTGAAAGAACTTTATCTGTTTCACCCATCAGCATGGCAAGAGGATTTTCTTCTGTGTTGTCAGATAAACTTCCGTCGAGTGTTAATTTATAGACGGTATTGCTTTGGGGAGTATAATCGGGAGTGCTACTCATACTGCCGGCAATACCAATTAGTGTGAAGATTAATGCGATGGAAATCAAGCCAACAGCAACGAATACTCCTAATGCTGAGGCAAACATCATTTTAAAAAACTGTTTCATATCTATGTTTTGTAAATTTTATCAGACGGCAAATATAGTTAACTTATTGATACTAACCATTCTTTTAGTC
>JAJPZM010000416.1 GCA_021204335.1 Parabacteroides sp.
GAATATATTTATTATCTTTGCACACTCTACATTCCTCTTTTAGAAGAATATAGAATGAACATGAAATAAATGGAAATAACTCCCAATAAAGAATAAGTATGAAACAAAAAATTTTAGGATTACTTGCATTTCTATTATACAGTACCTTTTTAGCAGCACAACCTCAAAAGCTGACAATCGGAGTATCTGGCAATGGATATGTAACAGAACAAAGAACAGGAGCCCGAATTACTCAGCATGGTCTTTCACGCTGGACAGATGCCAATAGCATTGTCAGCATTTACTTCTATGTGCAACAACCAACTAAAGCTGATTTGTCACTTTATGCCAAAGGAAACTCTGAGATTAAGGTATCCTATGGCAAGAAAAACTTTAAAGTTAAACTCAAATTCGGATGCTCTGACGCAAGTTCCTGTAGGAAGTATCAATATAAAACAACCAGGCTATGTACGCATCGATTTACAAGGAATCTCTAAACAAGGAAATACATTCGGTGAAGTTCAACAACTGATAGCTGACAATGTAACCGGCAAAAGTAATTTCGTGAAGGATTTCTCTGATTATTGGGGACGTCGCGGACCTTTCGTTCATCTGGGATATACCCTTCCTAAAGGAGATACCGAGTGGTTCTATAATGAAGTAACTGTTCCCACAGATGGTGAAATAATGCACAGCTACTACATGGCAGCCGGTTTCGGTGAAGGATATTTTGGAATGCAATACAACTCTCCGACCGAGCGTCGCATTCTTTTTTCCGTATGGAGTCCTTTCGATACTCAAGACCCTAAAAGTATCCCGGAAGATCAAAAAAATAAAACTACTTCGCCAAGGCAAAGATGTACATATCGGAGAATTTGGAGATGAAGGATCAAGGGGACAAAGTTTCTTAGTATACCCTTGGAAAGCAGGAAACGCCTATAAATTCCTGATGCATGTAAAACCGGACGGTAAAGGTAACACCATATATACAGCCTATTTCTATGCAACAGATGAAAATAGCTGGAGACTAATAGCAAGCTTCCTACGCCCTATGACAAATACATGGTATAGAGGTCCTCATAGTTTTCTGGAAAACTTCAGTCCGGAACAAGGATATTTATCACGTAAAGTCTTCTTCGGCAATCAATGGGCGCGCAGTAAAGAAGGTAAATGGACGCGTCTAACAGAAGCTACTTTCACGCATGATGCAACTGCCAGTGCACAAGTCCGTTTGGACTATCAGGGAGGAGAAACAAAAGATAACCGCTTCTATCTGAAAATGGGAGGTTTCTTCAATGAATCAGTCCCAATGAGAACTAAATTCCACTGTAATCCCACTGAACAAGAACCGGTAATAGACTGGAATATGCTAGAAAAATTAGATTAAAGACGAGGCATGGATTACATTAGGTACACATTCATCCAATGGAATTGCCGAAGGCAATTACTTTTTGTTCAACGGAATTGGGGTAAGTTCGATTAGTAAGCATTATCTTTGCCAGTCAATGAGCAAGAATATGGAAGACGATTTTGATATAAGGGATACCCATATACCGGAAAGTGAACGGGAGTATGAAAATGCGCTCCGCCCGCTTTCTTTTCACGATTTCAGCGGACAGGCGAAAGTGGTCGAGAACCTGAAAATATTCGTGATGGCTGCCCGTATGCGTAAAGAAGCATTGGATCATGTATTGTTGCATGGCCCTCCCGGATTAGGTAAAACAACACTGTCGAATATTATAGCCAATGAATTGGGAGTAGGCTTTAAGGTTACTTCCGGTCCGGTGATGGATAAGCCCGGCGACCTGGCGGGTGTATTGACTTCACTGGAAAAGGGTGATGTGCTTTTCATCGATGAGATCCACCGGCTGAGCCCGATCGTGGAAGAATATCTTTATTCGGCGATGGAAGATTACCGGATCGATATTATGATCGATAAAGGGCCGAGCGCCCGTTCCATTCAGATAGACCTGGCTCCGTTTACCCTCGTAGGAGCGACTACCCGCAGCGGTTTGCTGACCAGCCCGTTGCGTGCCCGTTTCGGAATCAATATGCATCTCGAGTATTATGAGATGGAGACGTTGACGAAGATCGTGCTTCGCAGTGCCGATATCCTGAATGTCAAATGTGAACTGAGTGCAGCCAAAGAGATTGCTTCCCGCAGTCGTGGTACGCCCCGTATTGCCAATGCCTTGTTGCGTCGTGTACGTGATTTTGCACAGGTAAAGGGTTCGGGCGAAATAGATAAAGCTATTTCCTGCTATGCGCTGGAAGCATTGAATATCGACCGTTACGGTCTGGATCAGATTGATAATAAGTTACTGACAATAATTATAGACAAATTCAACGGAGGACCGGTTGGCCTGACTACTATTGCAACCGCGCTGGGCGAAGATCCCGGAACGTTGGAAGAAGTGTACGAACCGTTCCTTATCAAAGAAGGATTCATTAAACGTACCCCGAGGGGACGCGAAGTAACCGACCTGGCTTACACCCATCTGGGACGAAAGAGGGGCGAGGAACAAGGTTTTTTATTTGACTGATAAAAGTTATGGCTGGAGGTATGAAACGGCTCGCAGGAGAGACTGCGATTTATGGGGTTAGCAGTATTGTCGGGAAGTTCCTGAACTGGATGCTGGTGCCAATGTACACACGTGTGCTGGCAACGGAAAGCGATTTCGGGATTGTTACGAATTTGTATGCCTGGACGGCACTGCTGATGGTGATACTTACTTATGGGATGGAAACAGGCTTTTTCCGTTTTATGAATAAGAAAGAGATAAAGTTGCCGATGCGTGTCTATGCAACGACTTTGTTTAGCATTGCTTTTACCTCGGTTTTATTTGTGGTGCTGGTGTTCAGTGCGCTGACTCCGATCAGTTCTTCTTTGGGATATGCCTCGAATCCTGAATTTGTCGGGATGATGGCGGGGATCGTGGCGGTGGATGCCTTTTGCTGTATCCCGTTCGCTTTCTTGAGGTATCAGGGAAAGGCTGTTCGCTTTGCATCCATCAAGTTGTTTAATATCTTCCTGAATATTATTTTAGTACTTTTCTTTCTGATAGCCTGCCCGTGGTTGTATGTACATGCTCCGGCTTTGGTTTCGTGGTTTTATATCCCCGGTTATCAGGTGGGTTATATTTTCATTGCCAATGTGATTACTTCGTTGGTGACGTTTATTTTATTGATCCCCGATATGGTTCCGGGGTTGCGTGAGAAGGCCAGTTTTGTCCTGTTGAAGCAGATGCTCAACTATTCTTTTCCCATTCTGATTCTGGGTATTGCCGGCATTTTTAACCAGACGGCTGATAAGATATTATTCCCCTTCCTGTTTGAAGATAAAGAATTGGCAAATACTCAATTGGGTATATATGGCGCCTGTTTTAAGATAGCGGTTGTGCTGGTAATGTTTACGCAGGCATTCCGCTATGCTTACGAACCGTTTATTTTTGCAAAGAATAAGGATGATGACAGTAAAAAGTCTTATTCGGAGGCCATGAAGTATTTCATCATATTCTCATTGATCATATTCCTGGGGGTGATGTTTTACATAGATATATTGAAACACTTCGTCGCTGCGGCCTATTATCCGGGGTTGCGCGTTGTTCCTATTGTTATGATGGGCGAATTGTTCTTCGGTATTTATTTTAACCTTTCATTCTGGTATAAACTGATTGACCAGACACAATGGGGAGCTTATTTCTCGACAATCGGATGTGTCGCTACGATCCTGATAATCGTGCTGTTTGCTCCGACCTACGGTTATATGGCCTGTGCATGGGCTTCTTTTGCCAGCAATCTGGTGATGATGCTTCTATCTCATGTGATCGGGCAGAAGAAGTTTCCGATCCAATATGATATTAAATCGGCTGTAATCTATTCAGTGTTGGCGGCAGCTTTCTATCTGGCAGGCATGTTGCCGACGATAGAATCGGAAATCCTGCGTTTGGGCTATCGCACGTTGCTGCTCATCTTCTTTGTCGGTATCGTGGTGAAACGCGATTTGCCGTTGCAGGAGCTGCCTTATGTAGGACGCTATTTCGGTAAAAAGGAATAACTTTAAATGATTATCCGCATAATGTCCTATTATAAATTCTGGATTTGAAGTCGGAG
>JAJPZM010000191.1 GCA_021204335.1 Parabacteroides sp.
GTATAAAAACGACTTTATGAATTTATATAAGTTAATGTTACATCTTTAGACTGTGGGGCAGATATGAAAGAAGTAGCTGTATTCCCTGCCATCTTCTTAATCTCTCTTGATAAATGGGGTACATCATAATATCCGGCATTCACTGCAATAGAGAGTAAATTATCAAATGCAGAAAGCCTCAACAAGTCTACTGCATTTTGAAATTGTTTGATGCGGCTGTATTCCTTTGGAGTAAATCCTGTAAACCATTTGAATTATCGCTCAAAATGCCGCTGGCACAAGTTCACCTTATCGGATAACATTTGAATAGGGACTCTCCCATGATTACTATTTATTTGATTAACAGCATACAAAATTCTTTCATCTACTTCATATTGAGAACGGTACAGATGATTTAATAAATATCTTTCTATAAAATCGATCCTTTCTTGAATAGATTTTTTCTCACACAAAATATCTGCCATGGAATCATCAAATATCGTATGTAAGTCACTTGTATGTACTCTCATATTTGTCAGTTCCGGCAAAGGTAATTGCGTGAATTGACAAATACCACAAGGAAGAAAACGAATTCCCAGCATATTAATCGTATCAGAATTGGCAACCAATTTAGAATATCTAGTCATAGAGCCGACAAAATAGGAACGATATGGGTGCATAACCAGCGTATTATTACAAGCATTTGCTACTTCTCCGAGAGTAAAAATGAAATCGGTACATCCATCCGGAAGAATATTGAAATGCATTCCTTTAGTTATATCACCCTTGAACTCCCAATACTTATCTATATAAGGAGATAATAATTCACATGGAGAATATTCTTTGTGCATGCTATCATCATTTACATGATACAAATGTAGAAAAATTAACCACGATAAGCATTTACAACAAGCATCGTTTCTTTAAATAAAATTCTATCATCCCAATGAAACGCAAGCATGGCACAACCTGGCGGTATATAACGCTGTGAACTTTGCACAGCGTTATATACCGCCAAAAACCAGTACTGTTTCACGTATGGTTCTAACAGCTTTGATGGTTGTATTATCTGAAACCGCTCCATATTGTTCTATTATGCGGACAAAATAATCCTTCTTTATTGGAAAACGGTGTAAAGAATGGACTTTGTTACAGTGTCATTCTATTCTCAAAGATGCTTTGAGCTTCTCTTTGCTTATCAGCACAACATCTCCATTTTTTACTTTACGCTTCTTTACAAAGCAATCTTCCGCCATAAAAATTGCTTTTGCTTCGATCATTTGATTTAACTGATTTGCAGACAGCCCTAAACACAATCTAATAACAGAAGATAATTTTAGCTCAAAATCAAAACGGGTTTGAATCTTGAATGCAATAAGTTCATTCGATGTACTTAAAATGTCATTTATCGAAATGTTGTCATGCAATATCTCATATTCAACACTGCTATAATCCAACTCAACGTTATTTTTTCTTCCTATTTCAGAAGAAAAGGCATATTCCCATGCTATCGTTTCATTATTCTCTAAGAATCCAAGAAACAAGTCTTTTTTATCAGTTTAGGTTTTGTTCGCGACAATATGGTTAAGTTATATGTACTATCACATTCCAAACATCTATAAATCAACCATACATCAAGATTCCTTTTCTGAGAATTCATCCTGAATTTGTTACTACAATAAAATCTATCGCAATTATAGCGGTTGCATTTTCTTTTTAAGAGAGGAGTACTATTGACCTCGATTTCCCATATATATTCTTTTTTCATTTTCTAACTGTGCTTAATGTTCTTAATAAAATTGTTATTACCCGCACAGTATCACTGTCTACAATAACCCAAAGGTTATCATAAATGACAACAATAGAGATTATCACCTTTAAAAGGCAATACTGTGAAGATAAATAATGATGTGAAAAACCTGTTCAAGTAGGATTACTCAAATAAAAGAACTATCAGCCTGCGGTTTATGAGGCTAATATTAAACCAGTATAAGCCTAAGAATTACTTTCAAAATGTGACTATTATGGTTATCGATGCAAAAATAGCTATTTTTCTTTGGAAACAGATTTATGCTTCTGAAAAGTTGCAGACAGTATCATTAAATGAACAGGCAGTTACAATATAAAGCAACTGCCTGTTTTCTTACAGAACCTCTCTTGTTTTACTTAAGAAATAATTCATTCAAGCGACCTTTCGTGATATCTGGCAGACATCGGCGTATCTTATCGATAGGCCAATCCCACCATTTTAGCATTAACAATTGTTCTATCATATCGGCATCAAAGCGCTTTCGGATTTCTTTGGCAGGAGCACCACCAACGATCGTATAAGGAGAAACATCTTTTGTCACAACAGCACGCGCTGCAATAATCGCTCCGTCTCCGATATGAACACCTGCCATAATCACAGCTTCGTAACCAATCCAGACATCATTACCTATTATTATATCCCCTTTATCATCCCATGCAGCAGTAACATTCGATTTTTCCAACTCCCATTCTTCATAGAATAAAGGGAATGTATAAGTAGATAAAGATTTCAATGTATGATTGGCACAATTAAACAGGAACTTTGTGCCACATGCAATGGAACAGAACTTGCCAATGATTAACCTTTCCCTATGAATAGGATAATGGTAAAGCACATTGTTCTTTTCAAAAAATAAAGGATCAACTACAAAATCATTATAAATGGTGTAATCGCCAACCTCTATTCGCGGATCTTTTACCACAGCATTAAGATATACTGTTTGCAAATCACCTGTACGCGGATATATTTTTGTCATCATAACTTACTCTGTTTTAATAATGTTTTACTTTCAAATAAATAATAGATTGCACAGCTAGCATAATCACAAAAAGATATTCTGCGGTTAAATAGACTGCCAAAGATGCTCGGGTATAATAGCTCAACCAATAGAGATAAACCAAATACGCCACCGTCGTAGTCACCTGAAACAGGAAAGTCATTCTGGTTTTTCCTGTTCCGCCAACTGCATTGAGATATACATAGCCGGGCAAAGCAAAAGTATAATTCAACAGCATCACAATAAAAGGTGCAAAAGCCAACTCTATCAATAATTCATTATTCGTATAGAGCCCTACGATCCATTGGTTACAAAACAAAGCAATTCCAACCAATGGAAATCCAATAGCGTAACCTAGTTTTAATATCTTACGACAGATAGAGAAAAGCTCTTTCCCCTCTCCTGCTCCAATCGCATTGCTAACCAATGATCCTGTTGTAACAGCAAAAGAATTGGCAATGACAAAGAAAAGAGCCGATACGCTTCTGGTAATATTGGAGATTGCCAATTCAGTTTTCCCCAAATGTTCTATTGCCACGAAAAACAGAAACCAGGGAGCAACACTTATAAAAGCATGAAACATACTCCATACGGACAAATTCAAAACTTTTATCAATAACTTCCCGTCATATACCGCCCGCAAGCCATACTTCTCTTTATCTATCCTTCTCCGCATATAAATACAAAGCATAACCAAAGATCCCAATTCCGCCAAAGATGAAGCGATTGCTGCCCCCGAAATACCTAATCCCAAAGTGAATATCAAAAAAAATAATTGAAAGGTATATTGATTGCCACTGCGACAGCAGCCGCCCGCGACAAGGCTTTGGTATGTGTTATCCCAACAAAGAAGGAACGAATCGCCAGAAACGGAAATGAAAACAACAAACCAAAACTACGCCAATCCAAATACTGAACAACAGCTTCAAAAATCTCGGATGAAGTAATCAACTGCTTCAATATAAAAGGAGAAGCTACATACATCAGAAAACGAAGAAAAACAGCTAATCCCGATAAGAAGAATAGTCCCTGAAAAAAACGTCTTTCCTGTTTCCTTATAATTTTGTTCTCCGTTTCTTCGGGCAATCATTACTTGTAACCCAATGCTAAACCCGAAGCCCAACATGTAGACTGCCAGATAATAAATTCCGGCAATAGCAGATGCTCCCAATTCAACCTCGCCAACATGACCTAAAAAGACGGCATCCGTTATATTGATTAACTGTTCCATTAAAATGGGCAGCATCACCGGAAGGTTGTTGGGCCATTTTTGGTTATATTTATTATTCATTGGTCAAGTGAAAA
>JAJPZM010000050.1 GCA_021204335.1 Parabacteroides sp.
TCGGAAAAGAATATTCAATGAATTGTAAAAACAATATTACATAATTAAAGAATATAGATATGGCAACAACTCCTTTCAAGTATCAGGAACCGTTTCCACTGGGTCCGGATACAACAGAGTATTATCTGCTTACAAAAGATTACGTATCGGTATCCGAATTTGAAGGAAAACCGATGCTGAAGATTGCAAAAGAAGGTTTGACGACAATGGCCAACACGGCCTTCCGCGATGTGGCATTCATGCTTCGCCCTGCTCACAACGAACAGGTAGCTAAGATTTTAAGCGATCCCGAAGCTAGCGACAACGACAAGTTTGTTGCCTTGACTTTCCTTCGCAACTCCGAAGTTTCTGCGAAAGGCCAGCTTCCTTTCTGCCAGGATACCGGTACGGCTATCATCCACGGTGAGAAGGGACAACAGGTTTGGACAGGTTATTGCGATGAAGAAGCGCTTTCGCTGGGTGTTTACAAAACATATACGGAAGAAAACCTGCGCTACTCGCAGAACGCTCCGTTGAACATGTACGACGAAGTAAATACGAAATGTAACCTGCCGGCACAGATCGACCTGGAAGCAACCGAAGGAATGGAATATAAATTCCTCTGCGTAGCGAAGGGTGGTGGTTCGGCTAACAAAACTTATTTGTTCCAGGAAACAAAGGCTATCCTGAACCCGGCTACCCTGGTTCCTTTCCTGGTAGAGAAGATGAAAACGTTGGGAACGGCTGCCTGCCCTCCTTATCATATCGCTTTCGTTATCGGTGGTACTTCTGCTGAAAAGAACCTGCTGACCGTGAAGTTGGCTTCTACTCATTATTATGATGAGTTGTCTACGAGCGGTAACGAATATGGCCGTGCTTTTCGCGACATCGAACTGGAAAAGCAGGTACTGGAAGCTGCCCACAACATTGGCTTGGGTGCTCAGTTCGGCGGTAAATATTATGCGCACGACGTACGTATCGTCCGTTTGCCTCGCCACGGTGCTTCCTGCCCGGTAGGAATGGGTGTTTCCTGCTCTGCCGACCGTAATATCAAATGTAAGATCAATAAAGATGGTATCTGGATCGAGAAGATGGATTCGAATCCAGGCCGCCTGATTCCGGAAGAATTGCGTAAAGCCAGCGAAGGCAATGCCGTAAAGATCAACCTGAACCAGCCGATGGCGGATATCCTGAAAGAACTGACCAAGTATCCGGTATCAACCCGTCTTTCTCTGAGCGGAACGATCGTGGTGGGTCGCGATATCGCTCATGTCAAATTGAAAGAACGCATCGATAAGGGCGAAGGTCTGCCTCAGTACATTAAAGATCATCCTATCTATTATGCTGGCCCTGCCAAGACTCCGGAGGGAATGGCTTCCGGTTCGTTCGGCCCGACAACAGCCGGCCGTATGGACTCGTATGTCGACCTCTTCCAGGAAAATGGCGGTAGCATGATTATGATCGCTAAAGGTAACCGTAGCCAGCAGGTAACGGATGCTTGCCAGAAGCATGGTGGTTTCTACCTGGGAAGTATCGGTGGTCCGGCCGCTATCCTTGCACAGGAGAGCATCAAGAAAGTAGAATGCCTGGAATATCCGGAGCTGGGTATGGAAGCAATCTGGAAGATTGAAGTGAAAGATTTCCCTGCCTTCATCTTGGTTGACGATAAAGGTAACGATTTCTTCAAGCAGCTGAAGCCGCGTTGCGCCGGTTGTAAATAAGAAAAGCTTATTATAAGAGGTAAAGAGCCTGCTCCGTTAGTTCGGGGCGGGCTCTTTTATTATAGGTCTTTGGGGCGGAGTGGCAAAGTGATAGAGAAGCAACTGCCTTTCCCCTCCTCGGAGCTGACGGAAACAGTGCCGCTGAAACGTTCGCTTATTACTTTGCAGATGGAAAGCCCGAGCCCGGTTCCCTTGGCAAATTCATCCAGTTTGGTGAAGCGGTCGAATACGGCTGCCTGCTTTTCTTTGGCGATTCCTATCCCCGTATCTTCTACAAAGATCGAAACGAGCTGTTCTTCCTCATTATAGGAATAACCGACTTTAATGTGCCCTTTCCGGGTAAACTTGATTGCATTATTGAGGAAATTGGTAACGACTTACATCAACCGATGTTTGTCAGTATAAATGGAGACGGGCTTTTCCGGTGTTTCAATGAGTAACTTTACTCCGGCAGGCATCATCATTTGGTAAGTGTTGTATATATCCTTTATCAGTTCTGTCAAATCCTGGTCCGTAAAGACAAACGACATGCGTCCGGACTCAATGCGGGATAGGTCTAATATATCGTTGATCAGATTAAGTAACAGTTCGCTGTTGGTATTGATCAGTTCCAGGAATTGTGTTCGCTCCTCTTTCTCGAGTTCCGTTCCGGCATCGGAGGTGTTGAGTAGGTTGGAGAAGCCGACAATCGCGTTTAAAGGCGTACGTATTTCGTGACTCATGTTGGCAAAGAAAGCTGATTTCATGTAGTCGGATTCTTTTGCCTTTTCTAATGCGATCTCCAACATCTTGTTTTGTCTGATCAGATCTTCCTGTGCTTTTCTTTTGTATTTTTCTTCACGCACATACATCTTTCCCAAGGATATCGCTACAATGACTATTGCAATAAAGGCAATAACAAGAAGCCAGTTCATGGCGGTTGCATGTCGTTCGTAGAATGGTATGCCTATAATACGTACGTAAGGAGGTATCTGTTTGAGCGGTAATCCCCATGTTTTTGCGCTTTCCCATATTAACAGGTATTCCTTGGCACTTTCTTTTATGGGTAACTGGCTGACAGATTTGCCTTTCAAGACTTCTGCCGCCATTTGCGCCTGCTCTTGCGCCTGTGTCTCAAGCGAAGTCATATAGCCGCCTATGTAACGGTTCTTGAGAGATGTATTATATTGTATAGGCTCATTATGTGCCGAAAAGCTGGGGTAGCGGCTTAACAGGCACATAGCTTCGGAAGTATGGTCGTATTTTACGTCCAGATAAGTCGTCTTGCCATTTATCCCTGCAAGATTTGCCAGGAGACTGGCATTGGATAATAGTCGGAAAGGAGTAAATATCACTTGTCCCAAATCACCTGGTTTGGGAGGAGATTCCGGCATTGGTGCGTTTCGCGTTGAATCCTGTAAAATTTGAATGGCTTCTTTTTTCATGCGGATTAATGAATCCTTCGTATTACAGCTTATCCCAGGGACGGAGTATTTCTATGTTTTTATGAGGTCTGAGTTGCCTAAGTACTTCAATGAAAGATATTTTGCCAAGTGCCGTCCGGTCGTATGCGATGCGTATCTTTAATTGTCCGAAAAGGGTATTTATAAACTCAATATTCTTTACGAAGTCTTGCTTGTCGTAAAGTCCCGTAACATTGGAATATTTATTTATCAGACTCCAGTTGGGATAGTTGACTCCTGCGAATATAACCGGAACAGTCTTTATAAAAGGATGCCCGCAAGCCAACAGGCTATAGGTGGCTTGATCATCGTTTACCAGAATGATCTTAGGATTGATATGTTGGATTGTATCAATAAAGTTGTATATTCTGGCGCGCTCCTCTTTGTCGTTGTTCAGCTCGCAATTTAAGTATAATGTATGTATTTCGGGTCTTATACTATATTTGTTGAGTGCCGTTATCAGTTCCTTATTGAAAATGGCATAATTACCTCTTCCTTCTTCAAATGAATGAATAAGTAGTATCTTCTTTCCCTCTTTCGGGGATATTCTGCAACTGCTGAGGAGCAGTAAGGGAAGAAGCAATAAAAAAAGGATAGCCTTTTTCGTCGATTTATACATTGATTTCCCACTAATAACTATGCATGTGGCAAAGATAATGATATTCTGTGAAAGAAACAGGTTTTGCAGGAAGGAAATATGTGTGCAGCCCTTACAAAAAAAAGGTGTGTCCGTTTGAAGTGCTCTATTTCTATATGATAACATTAGAGTACCATATATTGTGAGAATAGTGTACCATATATTGTGATACTTTATTCCCATATATTATGAGAATGTTGTATCACAATATATGATACAAATTTTTATAAAGGCACAAAAAAAGAAGGTGTCCTAAAAGGATGCCTTCTTTTTTGTTATGCGGCCAATTCAT
>JAJPZM010000198.1 GCA_021204335.1 Parabacteroides sp.
CATTTCGGAGAGAAGCTTTTCGATAGATTGGTTTTAGCTGCTATCAGCTATAACTACGACTTCAAATCCAGAATTTATAATAGGACATTATGCGGATAATCATATATTTAATTATGCACATGAAATATTTTCGGCAGCAGGTTATGCCGTATCGGATGTGCTGATGAATATTGTAGTAACCGGCGTTACGAATGTGATTTTCACTTTTGTCGCAATCTATACGGTGGATAAATGGGGCCGACGGACCCTGATGTTTGTCGGCTCGGCAGGATTGGCCATTATTTATGCGATATTAGGAACCTGCTATTTCCTGGAAATAAGCGGCTGGCCGATGCTCCTGCTGGTCGTAATGGCGATTGCCTGTTATGCTATGTCACTAGCACCTGTGGTCTGGGTGGTTCCTTCCGAGATATTCCCGGTACGTATCCGGGGAATGGCAATGGCAATATCAACTTTCTTCCTTTGGGTGGCCTGTTTCCTGCTGACCTATACATTCCCGATATTGAATGAAGCAGTCGGCGCTTCGGGCACTTTCTGGCTGTATGGACTGATCTGTTTGGGCGGATTCCTGTTTATACGTGCCAAACTTCCCGAAACAAAAGGCAAAACACTGGAAGAACTGGAAAAAGAATTAACGAAATAAATATACTGAAATGACTGAGAATGTGAAAGTTTGGGAAGAAGATATTCTCCTTCCTACCTACGGCATTGGCAAAGCGGAGAAGAATCCGATGTTCCTGGAAAAACGCGTTTACCAGGGAAGCAGCGGCGTGGTTTATCCCTATCCTGTGATTGAGAAAATTGAAGATACCTGCGAGGAAAAGAGTTATCATGCAGTTTATCTGGAAAACGAATATATAAAGGTAATGATTCTTCCCGAGTTGGGCGGACGGGTACAAATGGCATACGATAAGATCAAAAACCGCCATTTCATCTACTATAACCATGTTATCAAACCGGCCCTGGTTGGTCTGACCGGTCCATGGATCTCCGGTGGGATCGAGTTTAACTGGCCGCAACATCACCGTCCGAGCACTTTCCTGCCGGTCGATTATACGATCGAGCGGTGTAACGATGGCAGTGCGATAGTCTGGGTAAGCGAGCGTGAACGTATGTTCCACCAGAAAGGAATGGCAGGATTCACCCTGCGTCCCGGCCGGGCGGTATTGGAGATTTAGGGAAAAGTGTATAACCCGGCAGCAATCCCACAGACTTTCCTTTGGTGGGCAAATCCGGCAGTAGCGGTAAACGAGCATTATCAATCGGTGTTTCCTGCCGACGTAAATGCCGTTTTCGACCATGGAAAACGGGATGTTTCGCGTTACCCGATTGCTACAGGTACTTATTATAAAATGGACTATTCTGCCGGCGTCGATATTTCCCGTTATAAGAATATCCCGGTACCGACTTCCTACATGGCAATCCGTTCCAAATACAACTTTGTGAGCGGATATGAAAATGATACCCGCGCCGGTGTCCTGCATGTAGCAAACCACCATATTTCGCCGGGAAAGAAACAATGGACATGGGGTAACGGTGATTTCGGCCAGGCATGGGATCGTAACCTGACAGATGCCGACGGTCCTTATATCGAATTAATGACCGGTGTTTATACCGACAACCAACCCGACTTCACCTGGTTGCAACCATACGAAGAAAAAACCTTCACCCAATATTTCATGCCTTACCGCGAACTGGGTGTCGTAAAAAATGCCTCTTCCGATCTTTTGATGAATATCGAACCCGATGGAAAGGGCGCTTTATTAAAAGTTTTTGCTACTTCCGTACAAAAAGACCTGCATATCGTGGTGACGAAAGGAAATGAAACTTGCCTGAATATCACTTGCGATATTACACCGGAAAATATCCTGGAAGCGTTTGTCCCTGTTAATGATTTATCAGATATAAAGGTGGCTATTTACAATTCGAAAGGGAAGCAACTGCTTGCCTGGGAACCGGAACCGGATGTAATCAAGGAAGTTCCCGAGCCCGCCAAGGCTGCTCTCGATCCGAAAGATATACAAACAACCGAACAACTCTATCTGACCGGTCTGCATCTGGAACAATATCGCCATGCCACTTATCCGGCAACCGATTATTACGAAGAAGCACTCAGCCGCGATCCCTCGGATGTATGCAATAATAATGCAATGGGCTTGTGGCTGATCCGCAAAGGACAGTTCGCCAAAGCTGAAACTTATCTGCGTCAGGCGGTAAAGACATTGACGCAGCGTAACCCGAACCCTTACGACGGCGAGCCGTTGTACAATTTGGGATTATCTCTGAAATACCAGGGAAAGCAGGAAGAAGCCTATGATTATTTTTATAAAGCCTGCTGGAATGCTGCCTGGCAGGATGCCGGTTATTATTCTTTAGCCCAATTGTCTGCCGCGCGTGAAGATTGGGAAGAAGCCTTATATGAAATAGATAAGTCCCTGCTCCGCAACTGGCATAACCTGCGCGGACGACATCTGAAAGCAACGATCCTGCGACATCTCGGCCGGAAAGAAGAAACACTCGATTTCATCGAACAATCTTTGCGAATCGAACCATTCAACTTCGGCTGCCGGTTTGAAAAGTACCTGGTCACAGGCAATCCGTCCGATTTGCAGACATTGACAAGTGCCATGCGCTCCGAAGCCCATAATTACGAAGAACTGGCTTTGGATTATGCGTCGGCCGGCTGCTGGAATGAGGCACTAGCTGTTGTCGATACGGCTATCGGACAATCTGTTTCCGGACAGACAATGCTGCATTATTACAAATGCTGGTTCCTGATCCGCCTGGGCAGAAAAGAAGATGAGGTGAAAGCCGCTATAAATGAAGCTGAAAAACAAGCACCCGATTACTGTTTTCCCAATACGCCCGAAGCAATTCTGGCTTTGGAAGCCGTTATCGGTTATATAGGAGTGGCTCCCAAAGCGTATTATTACCTTGGCAATTTGTGGTATGACAAACGCCAGTATTCAAATGCACTTTATTGCTGGAAAATATCTTCGGAACAGGATTTCGGCTTCCCGACAGTATGGCACAATCTGGCACTCGGCCATTTTAACAAGCAAAACAATCAGGAAGCAGCCGTCAGTTATCTGGAAAACGCTTTTGCCCTCGACCCAACCGATGCACGCATCCTGATGGAGCTGGATCAGTTATATAAACGTTTGAACTGACCGCATGCCGATCGTCTGGCATTCCTCGATAAACATAAAGCGGTTGCTTTCCAGCGCGACGATCTGTATCTGGAATACGTCACCTTACTCAATCAATTGAGACGATACGAAGAGGCGATCCGAATGATCGACGCCCGCAAGTTCCACCCCTGGGAAGGCGGTGAAGGAAAAGTGCCGGCACAATATCAATTGGCACGTGTCGAACTGGTAAAAAAACTGCTGGCAAAAAAGAATTATGAAGCCACCCTTGCCTTGATCGATGAATGCTTCATCTATCCGCACAACCTCGGTGAAGGGAAACTATATGGCGCACAGGAGAACGATTTCAATTATTATAAAGCCTGCGCCCTCGAAGGTTTAGGCAGGAAGGAAGAAGCCCACGCCCTTTTCCTTGCGGCAAGCACAGGCAATAGCCAGCCTGCAGCCGCTATGTATTATAACGATCAGAAACCGGATAAGATATTCTACCAGGGTCTGGCCTTGCGCAAACTGGGTCGGGAAGACGAAGCCCGCGGACGTTTCAACAACTTAATCTCATACGGAGAAAAACATCTGTATGATGTATTCAAGATGGATTATTTTGCAGTCTCCCTACCCGATCTGCAAATCTGGAAAGATGATATGGACAAAAAGAACCGCATTCATTGCAACTATCTGATGGCATTAGGACACCTGGGACTGGGCAATAAGGATAAAGCAATGAAATTCTTTAAGATTGCAGCCGGGATGGATAACAACCATCAAGGAGTGCAGATACATCAGGCAATGATTTAGGAAGGATGTGAGCCTTGTTTCTCATGTGTCAATAGTATCATATATTATGACACAAAATTCTCATATTATATGATACTATATTTTCATATATTATGAAAATAAATTCTCACAATATATGAG
>JAJPZM010000266.1 GCA_021204335.1 Parabacteroides sp.
ATAATGAATTGGCCGCATAACAAAAAAGAAGGCATCCTTTTAGGACACCTTCTTTTTGTATTCATTTATGAATTTAGGCGATCTACCGTCTTTACCCCTTTTACGGCTTTGATCTTTTTGACCAGCGCGTTCAACGAGGTCGTATCTTTGATCAATACCGCGAAATTCCCCTGGAATATCCCGTCAACCGAATCGATGTTCAGCGAACGTAGCGTAACACCGTTCTCTTTTCCGATGACCGAGGTGATGTTGGTTACAATTGCAATATCGTCCCTGCCTACTACGCGGAGGGTAACCACATAGCCATTGTCACCCTTGCCGCTCCATTTGGCGCGGATGATGCGGTAACCGAACCGGCTGAACATCTCCTGGGCATTCGGACAATCCAGCCGGTGGATCTTTATGCCCTGGGTGGAGACGAAACCGAATACTTCATCCCCGTAAATCGGATTACAGCATTTCGCCAGCTTATATTCGATACCGGTCAGGTTCTTGTCGATTACCAGCACGTCTTTGTTGGTCGATATTTCTTCTACCTCGGTGGTGGTAATATATTCGCCGGCACTTCGTGTTTCCGACCGGTCGCTTACCTCCGTTTCTTTGCGGACATGCTCCTGGTATTCGTCGATGACGTTGTTCGGATCGAGCCGTTCTTCGGTAATCTCGATGTAGAAGTCGGTAACGGTTTTAAAGCCTTTCTTTTTGATATAACGCATCAGATGCGGTTCTTCCATCTCGATCTTCCGGTTTTTGAAGCGGCGTTGCAGCATCTCTTTTGCAAAGTCGACCGCTTTGGCCGTTTCTTCGCGCAACGCCTGCTTGATCTTGACGCGGGCTTTGGAAGTGACGACGATATTCAACCAGTCGCGCTTCGGTGTCTGGGTAGGAGAGGTGACGATCGAAACCGTATCGCCGTTGTTCAGTACATATTTAATAGGTACATTCTTCTCGTTCACTTTGGCGGAGACACATTTGCAGCCCAGCTTCGAATGGATGGCGAAAGCAAAGTCGAGCACCGTAGCCCCTTTTGCCAGCTTGATCAGTTCGCCCGTCGGAGTAAAGACATAGATTTCATCTTTATACAAATCCATCTTGAAGTCTTGCATCAGGTCGAGCGGATTGTTCTCTTTTTCTTCCAGGGCGGCGCGAACGGTGTTGAGGAATTCGTCCAGGCCGTTTTCTGCTTTCACCCCTTTGTATTTCCAGTGGGCTGCCAGTCCGCGCTCGGCGATCTCATCCATGCGGCGGGTACGGATTTGCGCTTCCACCCATTTATTCTGGGGGCCCATCACAGTGATATGCAAGCTTTCGTATCCATTCGTCTTCGGTATGGAAATCCAGTCTTTCATACGGTTGGGATTCGGTTGGTACATGTCGGTGATGATCGAATATACCTGCCAGCATTCCGAATGCTCTTTCTCGAGCGGCGTATCCAGCACGACACGAATCGCAAACAGGTCGTAGATGCCTTCAAACTCGATCTTCTGTTTTTTCAGTTTGTTGTTGATCGAGTGGATAGACTTGGTACGTCCCTTTATGTCGAACCGTAACCCGGCTTCCTGCAACTTCTGCTTGATCGGGGCGATGAATTCGGCAATATAAATGTCGCGCGAACGCTTCGTCTCGTTCAACTTCTGCTTGATGAAATCATATTGTTTGCGGTCGGTATATTTCAACGACAGGTCTTCCAACTCGCTCTTGATCTTGTACAGACCCAGGCGGTGGGCCAGCGGTGCATACAGATAGGATGCTTCGGTAGCCAGCCGGATACGGTCGTCATCCTTCAGTTGTTTGCCCAGACGCATCAGGCAAAGGCGGTCGGCAATCATGATGAGGATCACCCTGACATCTTCTGCAAACGAGAAAAGCAGATGATGGAAGTTTTCGGAATTGACGGCCGTATTGCGTGCGTACAGATCCGACGTTTTCAGTAGCCGCTTTATAATTAATGTAACATCGGCGTCAAACGTCGTTTCCACTTCGTCGAGGGTGATGATCTGTTTCAGTACGGGGCGGTAGAGCAGGAGGGCGATAACGGAAGTCCGCTTCAACCCGATCTCGGTCGTTGCGATCAGGGCGGTATCGATATTGCGCAACAACCCGTTGATCCCGTTCTTGTCTCTCCCGTAGCAGTCGAGGGCGACAACACGCTGCATTAATTCTTTCATCTTGCGTATATCCTCTTTGTGCAAAAAAGAATAGAGATTACGTAACAGTAGCCTGTATTTCGAGAAAAAAGTCTTTTTCTCTTCCTCTGTAAAGAATGGTTGTATATCCATAGTTGTTTCTCTTTTTTTTACTACCCATTTGAGGACAGGCGGTAAAACATGCTGTAAAAGTATCTTTTTTCTTGGAATCTCAATGCTATTCTAAAGGTATTTTTTATACATTTGCGAGAACCATAGCGACACACAGCTGTGAGATGCTGATAAAGATTACTAATTTTAAAAGATATACTATGTTAAACGCAGACGATTTGAAACAATTAGCCGATAAAGGAATCAGCGAACAACAGATTGAAGAACAACTGGCATGTTTCGTTAAAGGCTTTCCTTATCTGGAAATCGCAGCCTCGGCTTCGGTTGAAAAAGGTATTATGGTAGTATCGCAGGAAGCTCAGGTCACCTATATGGATGCATGGGATAATTACCTGGCGAAAAACAAGCGGATCCTAAAGTTCGTCCCCGCTTCGGGTGCTGCCAGCCGCATGTTCAAGAATCTTTACGAATTCCTGTCGGCCGACTATAACGAACCGACAACCGGTTTTGAGAAGAAGTTCTTCGACGAAATCAATAATTTCGCATTCTATAACGAATTGAATACCGCTTGCGTAGCCAATGAAGAAAAAGATATTCCGGCGTTGATCGCTTCCGGCAACTATAAAGCAGTCGTTTCCAACCTGCTCGATGCCAAAGGCTTGAACTACGGCCAGCTGCCTAAAGGATTACTGCTTTTTCACAAAACAGCCGACAAGGTACGCACATCCATGGAAGAACACCTGGCCGAAGGAGCCATGTATGCCAAAAACAATGCCGGTGAGGTGAATATTCATTTTACCGTATCGCCCGAACATAAAGCGCTGTTTGAAAAACTGGTGACTGAAAAGAAAGGCGAGTACGAGGAAAAGTTCTCCGTCGGTTACGATATTTCTTTCAGCGTACAGAAACCCAGCACCGATACGATTGCCGCCGACATGGAAAATAATCCTTTCCGCGACAAGAACGGCAAATTGTTGTTCCGTCCGGGCGGTCATGGCGCGTTGATTGAAAATCTGAACGATGTGGATGCCGACGTGGTGTTTATTAAGAATATCGACAATGTGGTGCCCGACAGCTTCAAGTGCTCGACCGTTATCTTCAAGAAGGTGATTGCCGGTGTATTGGTTGCCCTGCAGGAACGTATTTTCAAATATCTCGACCTGATTGAAACAGGCAAATACACGCACGACGAAGTAGAAGAAATGATCTATTTCCTGCAAGACGACCTGTGCATCAAGAACCCGGATACCAGCCTGCTGGAAGATGCCGAACTGATTCTTTACATCAAGAACAAACTGCTCCGCCCGTTGCGTGTATGCGGTATGGTAAAGAATGTGGGTGAACCGGGTGGAGGCCCGTTCCTGGCAGTAAACCCCGACGGAACAGTCTCTTTGCAGATCCTGGAAAGTTCGCAGATCGATCTGAAAGATCCGGCGAAGAAAGCCATGTTCGAACAAGGCACTCATTTCAATCCGGTTGATTTGGTATGTGCTTTGAAGAACCATAAAGGTGAAAAATATAATCTACCTGATTACGTAGATAAAAATACCGGTTTCATCTCTTACAAGAGTAAAGATGGCCGCGAATTAAAGGCTTTGGAGTTGCCTGGCTTGTGGAATGGTGCGATGAGCGACTGGAATACGGTGTTTGTGGAAGTTCCTATCGAAACTTTCAATCCGGTAAAGACGGTCAACGACTTGTTGCGTCCTGAACATCAGTAGGATCTCATAATTATTTAAGGTTAAATATTTAGAAAGGGACTGTCCAAAAAGTGGATAGCCCCTTTAGCTATTGTTTATTTCGGT
>JAJPZM010000203.1 GCA_021204335.1 Parabacteroides sp.
ACTCCGACTTCAAATCCAGAATTTATAATAGGACATTATGCGGATAATCATTATAATAAATATGTCTTGAATTTTACCTATTATAACAGGCATACACAGGATAAATTTGCAGAAATTACATTGCCGTCCCATAGCGGAGTTTCTTCATTCCTGTCAAATAACGGAGAAGTTCAAAATCAGGGTATGGAGTTGGAGTTGACAGCCAATGTTCTTAGGACGAAGGATTGGAAATTTACTGTCAGTATGAATACTGCCTATAATAAGAATAAGATAGTTTCATTACCATACAATGGTTTGCAGAATAATATGCAGGACGCTTATCAGGTTTACACCGGACGAAAACTCTCTGACGGCAGTTACGAGAAAAAGTTGGTCGGTGGCTATCAGGAAGGACAGGAATATGGCGTTATTTATGGCTTTAAATCCTTGGGAATATACAAAAGTGAGAGCGAAATTGCAGGTAACCTGATCGATAGGTCTACTTATACGGAGAACGGCGCGGATGCAAAGGTTTTATATGGACCCGACGAATGGGCAAAACTGTCGGATGCTAAAAAAGAAAAAGGACTGCCTATACAAGTCGGTGATGTTAAATGGCTCGATGTAAATGGCGATGGCGTGATCGATGATTACGACCGGGTAAAACTGGGAAATACAATACCTCACTGGACTGGAGGCTTTAACATCAACACATCCTGGAAAGGATTGTCTTTGAATTGCCGTCTGGATTACGCCTTGGGTTTCTGGGTTCATGATTTTAAGACACCCTGGATTATGGGAAATATGCAGGGTACATTCAACACGATCTCCCTGGTGAAAGATTCATGGTCTGAGACAAATCCGAATGGAAAGTATCCGGTATATGGTTGAGCTGATTTCTTAGGAAAACGTAATTATGACAGAATTTCAAATATAAATTGTTACCGCGGCGATTACCTGGCATTCCGTGAAATAAGCCTGGGCTATGCTTTGCCTCAGAACTGGATCCAGAAGTCCGGTTTAAGTAAGGTAAATGTTTCTGTTACTGCCCAGAATTTAGGGTATATAACGGCTGCAAAGAATATGGCGACTCCCGAGTACGGTGTAAGCCAGAATGGTGGTTATCCTATGCCGAGGTCGGTTGTGTTTGGCTTAAATGTTACATTCTAAAAGATAGATTATGAAAAAGATATATTATAGCATATTGCTGGCTGGAATGATAGGGCTTAATTCCTGTGATTCATTAGATTTATCTCCTAAGGATTATTACGGATCCAATGATTTCTGGAGCCAGAAATCGCAGGCTGAAATGTTTATGACCGGTATTCACGCCGATTTGAGAAGCAAATACCAGATGCCTGTTACTTTAGGAGAATTCAGAAGCGAACTTCTCATAAGTGATGTGACCTCTATGGGTGAAGGCGTATACGGGCCGCCCATGACTAATAATCTGCTGACCAGGGATAATACGGGTATTAAAGACTGGTTTGAACTGTATCCCAATATAATGCATATTAATCTGTTCATTAAAAATGTGGATAAAGATGTCGATTATATGACGGAAGCGGAAAAGTCGTTTTATCTGGGACAAGCCTATGGGCTACGTGCTTATTATTATTTCTATCTGTATCGTACATTCGGTGGAGTACCTTTGGAAACGGAACCGACCGTAACGCAGGGTAGTATTGACATTACTCAATTATATAAGGCGCGCTCTACTCCTGAAGAAACGTTGAACTTTATTAAAACCGATATAAATAAATCGGAAGAGTTCTTTGGTAAAGCAGATAAGAAGACATCTACTTTGTATGAATGGTCGTATGCCGCAACGGAAGTGCTGAAAGCAAAAATATATATGTGGTCTGCCAAAGTGACTACGGGGGATACAGAGAATAGTGAAGGTCCTCATATTGCTTCCGCTACAGGTGTTGATCCGGGTAACAGCGATCTGCAAACGGCGAAAAAAGCATTACAGAGTGTAGAAGGCCAGCAATTTGAACTGGTATCCGATTATGCCGCTTTGTGGACTCCTGAGGGTAAAAAGAATAAGGAACTTATTTTTGCGATATGCTTTGATAAAAACGAGATGACTAATTGGGGGGCGAATTGGTTCTACAATGTGGCGCTCTTTACGAATGCCACCGATCTCGAAGGGAATAAATGCGATCCGGATCCTCTGAATTTGTTGACAGCAGGCCCGCTTCGTTATGAGTATAAAATCCCGTTTATTGAGATTTACGATAAAGATGATTCGCGTTTGGACGCAATATTCTTTCAATATTTGTTTGAAGGAAAAACCCATGGTGCTTGTTGGAAGAAGCTGATCGGGCATACGGACGGCGGATCGCATTATTATGATTCGGATATTCCTGTTTATCGTTACTCTGATGTGTTATTGATGTTAGCAGAGTGTGAGAACGGCTTGGGCAATACTGCCCAATGCGCGAAATACATAAACGATGTGCGTAAACGTGCTTACGGAGATAAATTTGCAGAACATGAATATATCGGAGGAAGCTATGTTGATAATGAATGGGCTATTTTGCAGGAGCGCGATAAGGAATTTGTCGGTGAAGGTAGCCGGTGGTTCGACCTTCTTCGTTTGAAAGATTCCGATGGAAAACCGTTCGTCTTTTCTGCGAAAGCACATTATGGAAGTACTGTCCCTATTTTGACGGAGGATAAGAGGTACATGATGCTGTGGCCGGTCAATGTTGAAGTTCTGAACGGTGATCCGGATATCGAACAAACTCCGGGTTATTGATAATTAATAACAAAGAAAGAGTCATGGATATCATCGGTATATCCGGCTCTTTTTTCATCTGATATTAAATTGAAAATCATGAAAAGATTTGTATTCCTACTGGTTTTAATCTATTGTTCTTCGGTAATCGGATATTCACAAAGTGACAATCTACAGTAACAAGCTGTGCTGAAATCTGATCGTCCGGACGGGCGGTTTTTAAGCTCTTATGGAATTGTCCATGAAATGCTGAAAGATATGCATCCCAGGTTCGCTTATCATTCCGGCATGTCGGGGGATAAGTTCAAGCAATGGCAGGATAGCGTCCGGAGTGCCATGATAACGATTATGAAATTCCCGGAGGTAGAAGAACAGCCTGCTCCGGTCTGTGTAAAAACGGAAAAGAGGGACGGATATACACTGGAAAAATGGGAGTTCTATCCTTTCCCGAAATCAGTGTCGACATTCCTGGTGTTAAGGTCTGATAACTTGAAAGAAGCTGTACCCGGTATTCTATGTATTCCCGGTTCTGGCGGAACAAAAGAGGGATTGGCAGGAGAACCCGGAATTTGCCCTAAACTGAATGAAGATTACACAAATCCCCGACGGACAATGGCTTTGAATTTTGTCAAAGAAGGCTACATTGCCGTTGCCGTTGATAATGCCGCAGCTGGAGAGGCTTCTGATTTGGAATGCTATGATAAAGGATGGGATTACGATTATGACGTAGTTTCCCGTTTTTTACTGGAAATGGGCTGGAACTGGTTGGGATATACTTCCTATCTGGATATGCAGGTGTTGAATTGGATAAAAATGCAACCCTCTATTAGAAAAGACCGGATAGTGGTCAGCGGATTTTCGTTGGGAACCGAACCCATGATGGTCTTAGGGGTGCTGGATAGAGATATACATGCTTTTGTGTATAATGATTTTCTATGCCAGACACAAGAGCGGGCCCTTGTTATGACCAAACCGAATAAAGAGAGTAGGCGCCCATTCCCGAACTCTATCCGTCATTTGATCCCTGATTACTGGAAATATTTCAATTTCCCTGATGTGGTAGCTTCTTTGGCGCCCCGTCCTGTTATTTTTACGGAAGGAGGACTTGACCGTGATTTCCATCTGGTTCAGTCTGCCTACGATGATTGCGGGAAACCTGATAATGTCGAGTTTCATCATTACCCGAAATTTGCGGATAAAGCAAACAGAATAGATGTGGAACATCTCCCTGAAGGCTTGGATGCACAAACCTTTTTTTAAGTTGGCGAATGTGGATCTACCTTCGCATTATTTTAAATGATTATCCGCATAATGTCCTATTATAAATTCTGGATTTGAAGT
>JAJPZM010000161.1 GCA_021204335.1 Parabacteroides sp.
GTGAATAGCTCAAAACAATAGAAAAGGAATCAGTCGAAAGATTGGTTCCTTTTTTGTTTTCTGGAAACTTAGCTAGCAAAGCGGCACTACCTAGACAGACCGAAGGCTAAGTAATGCCGGCTTCATATAATATTAATCGGTATCTCTTTGCTTGAATCAAATAAGATATATATATATTCGCTACTTAAATCTATATTCAAAGAAAAACATATAATGAAAAGAAGAACCTTTCTGAAATCATCACTTCTGGCTGGTGCAGGTGTCGGATTTAATCACGCCATGGCGCAGTCTGCAACTCTTCCTTCTCAGGAACAAGAGGAAGTGAAGAAGAAACCTCATGTTATTTTTATTATGACCGACCAGCATCGTGGAGATGCTTTGGGGTGTATGGGCAATAAGGCTGTTATTTCTCCTAACATTGATAAACTGGCGGAAGAAGGGATCTTGTTTGTAAACGGTTATTCTTCAGCCCCCAGCAGTACTCCCGGTCGTGCGGGGCTGCTGACCGGATTGTCTCCCTGGCATCATGGAATGCTGGGCTATGGACGAATGGCTAAACAATATAGATATGAAATGCCGCAGATGTTGCGAAATCTGGGCTATTTCACTTTCGGCATAGGTAAGATGCACTGGTTCCCCCAGAAAGCACTTCATGGTTTTCATGCGACTTTGATAGATGAAAGCGGCCGGGTCGAAACAAAGGATTTTGTCAGTGACTATCGTGAATGGTTCCAGCTGAATGCTCCCGGGCAGAATCCGGATCTGACGGGCATTGGTTGGAACGATCATGGAGCCGGTATCTATAAACTGGACGAACGATTGCATCCCACTACCTGGACGGGTCAGACCGCTTGCGAACTTATCCGCAATTATAATAACGATAAACCGTTATTCATGAAAGTATCGTTCGCCCGTCCGCATAGTCCGTATGATCCGCCAAAGCGTTATCTGGACATGTATAAAGATGTTGAAATACCTAAACCTGTGATTGGGGATTGGTGTGGTCGATATGTCGAACGTCTGGATCCGGAAAAAGCGGCATCGGATGCTCCGTTTGGAAATTTCGGTGATGACTATGCCGTTAAATCCAGAAGACATTATTACGCGAATATTACTTTTATTGATGACCAGATCGGACAGATCATTTCCGCTTTGAAGGAAAAAGGAATGTATGATGATGCCATCATCTGCTTTACCGCCGATCATGGCGATATGCTGGGCGATCATCATCATTGGCGGAAGACCTATCCGTATGAGGGTTCTGCCCATATCCCTTATGTCGTGAAATGGCCGTCGTATGTTAAAAAGTCGGTTCCGAACGGAACGAAAATCGAACAGCCTGTTGAACTTCGCGATTTTCTTCCTATCTTTATAGACCTGGCGGGCGGAGCTGTCCCACCGGATATGGATGGCAGTTCGCTGTTGAAGCTGGTCCAGGGGTGCTCGGATGAATGGCGCAAATACATTGATATGGAACATGCCACCTGCTATAGTGCCGACAATTATTGGTGTGCACTGACGGATGGTAAATTGAAATATATCTGGAATCTTCATAACGGACAGGAACAATTGTTCGATTTAGTGAAAGATCCGGGTGAACTTACTGAGTGTTCGGCTAAGCCTGCGTATGCAAAACAGTTGAAGGAACTTCGTGAAGCGATGGTGAAACATCTTTCGGTGCGTGGGGATGATTTTGTGAGAGACGGTAAATTAATGACTTTAAAAGAAACGATGTTGTACAGTCCGAATTTCCCTCAAAGTAAATGATTCTAATAAATTCTTTAAACAATGTGACGTTATGGTTAGAAAATGGAAGTGCCTGCTTATTGGGGCAAGCTGTATGATCGATTCAGCGATGGCACAAAATAATCCGATCCTGTTATTCCCCAAAGGTGCGCCGGGAGAGACCACTCAACTGATAGAAAAAGCGGATACCGACGGAGGTAAGACAGGTGGTGAAACCGTCTTACGTATTACTAATGTAAGTGAACCTACTATTACAGTTTATCCGGCACCGGATGAATCGGCAACAGGTGCAGCCATGGTTGTCTGCCCGGGTGGCGGTTATAATATTCTGGCTTACGATCTGGAAGGAGATGAAGTTTGTGAATGGTTGAATAATTTAGGAATAATGGCCGTATTGGTCAAATACCGGGTTCCGCGTCGTGAAGGTCGTGAGAAACATGAAGCCCCCTTGCAAGATTTGCAGCGTGCAATCGGATATGTCAGAGCGCATGCTGAAGAGACGAATATCGATTCCGAGTGTATCGGGGTAATGGGCTTTTCGGCTGGTGGTCATCTTTCGGCAATGGTAAGTAATAATTTTGAAAAGCGAACCTATCCGGCGGTGGATGCAGCCGACAAAGTTAGCTGTCGCCCGGATTTCTGCCTGTTAGTATATCCTGCCTATCTGGATGGTGAGAATTTCCAACTGGCACCGGAGATTAAAGTAACTTCGGCAACTCCCCCCCCCACCATGCTGATTCAGGCAGAAGACGACAAGGCGTGTATAAACAGCAGCCTTTTCTATTACTATGCATTGAAAGAAGCGGGAGTTTCTGCCTGGATGCATTTGTATAGTAAAGGCGGGCATGGCTATGGCTTACGGGATACAGGGGCTGCCGTAAATGAATGGCCCGACGGAGCCGAAGATTGGTTTCGTGAAATTGGAGTCATAGAATAAAAAAACTAAACAGAGTACAAAGATGCGGGTATTTTTCGTATCTTTGTACCCACAAATCATGGGGCTGACCGGTTTAGACAGCGGGCAGAAGTGGTTTGTAAGCATGTAGTGCGTGGTTGGCTTGCACTTAAATCTCAGACAACGAACAATTAACTGGCGAAAATAATTACGCTCTCGCTGCTTAATCGAAGTATAGTAGATTCAAGCTTAATCCCCGCAATAGTTGTGGGGACGTGACATCACCCGGATGCTGTTGCTCCGAAGCGTTCCGATCAGGTGGTGCAGCAATATCGGAGATAGTCTGAAAGAAGCCTCGGATTTCAGATGAAACTTTAGAGGATAAGGTGTAAGTGGGTGGCTTCGGTCTTGCTTACTTCCGACAATTCAAGGCGAAGATAAACATGTAGAAAGCAGATTAGTTCCTCGTTTGGACGAGAGTTCGAATCTCTCCAGCTCCACAAAAAAAAGGCTGACAGTCATTGATTGTCAGCCTTTTTTTGTAGTAATATCAGTGTATGCTAATTTATAAATGATTCTTTTTGTTGTTGTCTGACGGTGCCCAAATATAAGAGTATTGATATTCGCCGGTACGCTGAAGAGGCATTATATCCAATGATTTTACGGCTATACTTTTTCCTGTCCTGGTGGCAACCAGACAGGTCTTAAGTAATTTCCGGTTTTCCAGATCGAATACTTTGTTCGGGTTGAAATGTTGCCCGTTAATGCGAACTTCAAAATGTACGTGTTCTGTTGTCGCCCTTCCTGTCCGTCCGGTCAGCCCTACCGGATCGCCCGCTTTTACACGATCGCCTACTTTTACCAGATTCTTTGAATTATGGCTGTAAACAGTTTCCAATCCATTATAGTGGCGGATGACAACTACATTGCCATAAGCCGCGTATGGTTTTGCCAGACGGACAATTCCGTCGAATGCGGCTACGATAGTATCATTGGCACAAGTTTTCAGGTCTACCCCGGAATGATGTTTTCTACGACCGGCATAAGGAGAGATCACTTTGGCTCCGGGCAGAGGGAAAGCATAATCTTCTTCTGTGATTAAAGCCAGGTCGATAACCAGCGAATTTTCGTTGGCCAGTAATTTGGGATCAGCCACTGCTATATCCGCTTTTTCCCGCGGAGAAAAGTTTTCCGTAATATCTTTGCGGGCATATTCTGTTTTTTCTAATTTCGGTGCAGGTGGAAGAAATATGTAATCGACCGTAGGCAATGGTATTTCTGTAGATGGAGGTGATATAACCACTTCCTGTTCGCTTACCGGTGCAGGAGATTGCACTGATAGTACTGATGAACAGGTGCTTAGTGTTAACAATATGATAATAGATACTAT
>JAJPZM010000195.1 GCA_021204335.1 Parabacteroides sp.
GAATAACTGTATTTGCTCAAAAAAGACACAAAGTCGAAGTTCAAAAGAATATCCCTCTGGATTCTATCCGTTTGAGCGATCCTTGCATTCTTGCAGATAAAAATACCCACATGTATTATATGACTGGTACCGGCGGTATGCTCTGGAAAAGTCCCAGCCTGAAGCGTTGGGAGGGACCTTATCAGGTCGCACAAACCGATCCTGATTCATGGATGGGACCCAAACCGATGATCTGGGCTGCAGAACTCCATCAGTATAACGATAAATATTATTATTTCGCCACCTTTACTAATCAGGCTGTAATGATCGATACTGTGCGGAATACTCCGATAGAACGCCGCGCCAACCATATTCTGGTGAGTGATAAACCGGATGGTCCTTACGTCCCTATGAAAGATCCTGTCTATCTTCCGGCAGATAAACCGACGCTCGACGGAACTTTCTGGGTCGATACAGACGGCAAGCCTTATATGGTCTATTGCTATGAATGGCTTCAAAACAACGATGGAACTATCGAAAAGATAGAGTTAAAACCTGACCTCAGTGGCTCGGTAGGAGAGGGTAAGCTTTTGTTTCGTGCAAGCGAATCGCCCTGGAGTCGTGAAAAATTGGACGGCAAGGTTGTCCCCAATCGTGTAACCGATGGCCCTTACCTGTTCCGTACAGGCAGCGGACGCCTCGGAATGATCTGGACGAGTTGGATATACGACGTTTATACACAGGGCGTTGTTTACTCTGAAAGCGGTACTCTCGACGGCCCCTGGATTCAGGAACCCGATCCGATTACTCCCCCTAATTTCGGCCATGGAATGTTATTCAAGGATTTTGACGGGAAATGGCTTATGTCTGTCCACAGCCACAAGAGTATCGATGGGCATACCGTTCGTATCCCACATTTGTTTGAGGTCGATTTATCCGGTGATAAGTTAGTGGTTGGTAAACCATATATAAAATGAGATTTATTAGAGGAAATAAAAAGGAGATGGCAAAAGCCTCTCCTTTTTATTTATCCTAGTCCTAATTTGTCTTTTTCAACATACACTTCCAATAAATATCTTTGGGCGGATAGGGTGGCCACATATCCATCGCATCTCCATTTACTTCCTGAGTCACATGAACGAAATAAGCTGAAATCTGCGAAGATGCTATTCCGCTCTCAACAGTCGGAGAAGTAACCATGCATCCTCTTTCGGATAAATCCTTATCCACATATCCCCATTTGTCTTTATTTACAGGCAAAGTATACACATATTTTTCGGATAATTCGATATCTACGGAGACATGATAGAGTGTATAAATATACTTTTTATCAACTCCAAACTCTTTTATCATATTTTCCGGAAATACACCCTTCTTCAAATCAAAAGTAGTACAGGTTGAATAACCCTCTATGTATAAACTATCTTCGTTTGCTGACATTGAAACAAGAGGTTCCGATTTATAGATAATCCGTTCTTTCAACTCTAACTCGTCTTTTGAACAAGAAACCAAGACACATAATAATAACAGGCCAAACACAAACCATTGCTTCTTCATATATTATATCATTTAATGTTTTATAAAAAACGACCTCTCTTGATTTATATTGTTTGAAGAAGATTATTATTATCCTGTCCCTCTACTTATTGAAGATACTTTGCCAGTATCCCCATTAGTGCTCCGATATCGATAGGTTTGGCTAGGTGATGGTTCATTCCGACTTTGAGAGCGTTGGTTACATCTTCCGAGAAAGCATTGGCTGTCATGGCTATAATGGGGAGACCGGCTACATCGGTATGTGGAAGCAGGCGGATATGTCGTGTCGCTTCGTAACCATCCATTACAGGCATCTGAATATCCATCAATATTAGTTGATAGTATCCCTCGGGTGAGTTCGATACCATGTTTACCGCTTCAAGCCCGTTGATGGCCGTATCGATTGCAATACCGGTGCTGCCGATGATTTCGACAGCGATTTCCCGATTCAATTCGTTATCTTCAACCAATAGCAAACGCTTGCCGGTGTAATCATCTTCCGTCAACCTGAATTGGGAAGAGGAAATCTCCAGAGCTTCTTTCGACAGGAATCTTTTCAGAACCTGGAGTAACTTTGTTTTATACAATGGCTTGGTAATAAAGTCGTTTGCTTTTGCTTTCCTTGCTTCTTCCTCGTATTCTTCGATGTCGTACGCTGAAAGGATGATAATAGGAATGTCGTCACCTACAATCCGTCTGATCTCGCGGGTTGTTTCTATGCCATCCATACCGGGCATTTTCAAATCTATGATGACGGCAAAATAATCTTTGTGATCTATATTGCGCTGGCGGACTTTCAACAGTGCATCTTTTCCGGAACAAACCCAGCTACTTTCAATGCCGATTTCACGCAAGAAACTGCAAGTATTCTGGCAGGCCGTTTTATCATCATCTATCACAAGCACTTCGAGGCCGTCTATACCTATTACTTCATCCGGCATATCCTGTCCGTAGCGGAGAGGTAAATCGATAATGAAGCGCGAATCTTTGCCATATTCGCTTTCTACCTGGATATCACCGCCCATCATCTGTACGATCTTGTAGCTGATGGTCATACCCAATCTGGTTCCCTGTATTTGCTTGATTTCGCTATCGTCGGCACGCTCGAAAGGCTTGAAGATTATTTGAGGAATTCGGGAGTCATTCCCCGTCCGTTATCTTCGAAAATAAAGCGGTAAAGACCTACTCCTTTGCGCAGTTCTTTTTCGCAGATATCGATCTTGATTTGTCCATATTGGGGAGTGTACTTGACGGCATTCGACAGGATATTCATCAAAACCTACTTGATTCGCTGCATATCGCCGATAATGTTTTCGTGGTGCAGGTTTTCTATATGGATATTCAAGACCTGCTGTTTCCCTCTGATTTCGGGCTGCATCATGACGATCAGGTCTTGCAACAGTTCGCCGAGATTCAGTTCATCTTCTGCAAGAATAAGTTTTCCACTCTCTATCTTTGACATGTCGAGCACTCCATTGATCAGGCTGAGCAGTAATTTGGAAGCTCCGTTTATTTTCTGAATGCAATCGAGAACCCTTTCCCGTTCATCCACATGGGCGCGGGCAATGGCTGTCATTCCCATAATGGCATTCATGGGCGTACGGATATCATGGCTCATACGTGCAAGGAAATCTGATTTTGCACGATTCGCTTTTTCAGCCGATGCCAGGGCATCCTGCAATTGCTTTGACTGTTCTTCCAGCTTCTTTTGTAGTTCGCGCTGCTCGGTAATATCGGTGATGTCGATGAACACAGCCAGGTAGATCGGCTCATTTTCTTCCCACCCGATGCATTCGCCGTTCAGTTGTAGCCAGGAGTCGTTGCCGTTCTTGTCTTTAGACTGGATCGTGAAATGAACCGGTTTTCCCTCGTGCATCAGGACAATGTTATCATTCAGTATTTTGCGGCTTGACTCATTCAGTCTTGAGAAAGGAGTGAAAGTAGAGGTAAAAGAGGTGTCACTTCTGTCGATTCCGGCAAAGTCTTTATATTTATCGTTGGCAGCGAGGATCTTAAAACGACCGTCTTCCTTTACCTGGTATTTTGCGATGAAACCGGGGAGATTCTGATAAGTGATCAACTGTTCACGCTGTGTTTGCATGATGTCTTCGATGTCGGTCATTACGGTATAGGCAATCCGGTATCCGTTATGATATTGGTTTGTGAATTTTGCAACCACCTTTGTCCACCTGACACCTCCTTTTACAGGCATTTGGATAACAGCTTCGTAAGAATTCAAGTTGTTGTTCAATGCATTATATACTTTCTGGCATAGAATGTCCCATGGCTCGTCATATCCCTGAAAATATATGTCCGGCTTATTCTGGCATAACGCTTCATATTCCTCTTTTGGATATTTGATATAATCGTAGTAGCAATCGTTAGCCCAAATAAGGGTGAAATGATCGTCCAAAAGATGTTTGCTGACACTAACCCCCATTAAATCCATAAACAGATCATATTCGATGCCGTTTGCCGATTGCGAATTCCTCTCCTCCATGCTCCTGTATTTATTG
>JAJPZM010000241.1 GCA_021204335.1 Parabacteroides sp.
TAAGGGAGGGGTTACGTATGAAGAGGTTTTGATATTGGCGGGTAAAACGAAAGTTAACGATGGGTACCTGGATTAAGGTTGTTTGGTTAGTAAACGTTAAATAAAGACGGAAAAGGCTGCGGTCAGGTATCGTGAAAAGCGGACATTTAAGTTTTTTATGGTTGTGTTGTATTGATATATAGGTTATTATCTGTTGGCTAATGGCAGTTTTAACATATGTGGTTACCCCTACCTTTGTATCGTTCCCCGGAAACGAATATAAATCATTTAAAACTCAAAATTATGGCATTGAAATTCAGAAAGGTGCAACGTCGGGTGCTGAGTGGCGACGACAAGGACAAAGTGAAGACCTATGCAGTAGCCAAGTCGTCGAACTATTGCGATATGGAGAAATTGTGTGAACTGATATCCAGCTGTTCGGCTATGTCGAGTGCCGATGTAAAGGCGATACTCGACTCGCTGAACTGGGCGATGGGACTCGAACTCCATTCGGGAAGTATCGTGCAGGTGGGCGAATTCGGAAGCTTCCGTATGACCCTCCGTTCGAAAGGGGCGGATACGAAAGAAGCCTTTAATGCTTCTATGATCAAAAAGGCACGTATCGTCTTTATGCCGGGTAGCAGCCTGCGCTGGACGGCTGAACTCACCCGCTTTGAAGAAGACGACGTGAAGGTCGTTGAAAAGAAGGCGGAAGATGATGAAGACGATCGTCCGGTAATCGAGTAGTCTTGTAATTGAAGGATTGACAGTTTAAAAAGAAAGGGGAACGATATGAAAAAGAAACTGACAGTTCAACTGGTAATGGCAATCCTGCTCGTGTTGAGCGGGATTGTCCTTCTTTTTTCCGGCTTCTGGATTGCTCCGGAAGGGGAGATACATAGTAGTGTGCTGGTGGCTTTCGGGGAGACTTGCACGTTTGCCGGAGCTTTGTTTGGGGTGGATTATTCGTATAAAATTAAATCAATTCAGGATGAACAAGAGAATAAGTAGGGATTTTACCTGGGAAGAAATGACATATAGCCGGGTGGCGGTGGAGAATGGGTTGCAAAACATTCCCCCGATAGAGGTGGAGATCGCAATGAAACAGTTAGTGAAGCGTTTATTGCAGCCGTTACGGATCGCATACGCGGGACCGATCGCAATAACAAGCGGTTACCGCAGTCCGGAGGTGAATAAGTTGGTAGGCGGTGTGCCTTCGAGCCAGCATGTGAAAGGGGAGGCTGCCGACTGTTATGTGCCCGATCCGGAAGTGCTGCTGAATGTGTTGCGTTTTTTGCAAGTTGCCTTTCGACCAGGCGATCCTTTATAAACGTAAGAAGTTCCTGCATCTTTCACTCAGGACAAAAGGACCGAATCGGTATCAAATCATTATCAATAAATAAAAGGGGAGGAAATAGTATGAGTTTATCAGGTGAATATCTTATTGTTTCGGTCGTATTATTCATCGTTTTGTTGCCCGGTTGCAGTGCCGGGCGGCAAAGCAGTGTACAACGTGAAACAGTTACCGAAACGCTTGCAATGCGCACTGACAGCCTGTTGTTGCATGATTTGTTTCAGGCTTCCGGTAATAAGACGATCGATATAGAACATATTGTGTTTCAGACTGTCCGGTCGGATACGCTTTGTGCTGACAGCTGTCGCACTGCGACATTACCTTCGATACGTTCCGTTACCCGCATCGCTATCGATGAGCAAGGCAAGATAGAATCTAAAACCTCTGCCAGATCCGGATCTGTAAGCGAAAGCCGTTCTACCGGTTTCGACTCTCTGCAGAAAGAACATATAGCGAATTTCTCTTTGGGTAGATGGATGTTTGTATTGCTGATTATAGGGTTCCTTCTATTTTGGATTAGATCAAAATAGTCTTTTGGTATATGATGAAGAAAAGAACCGAACCAAAAGTTTTTAAGGTTACATCCCTAAAAACTTTCCATAAATCTATTATCTTTGTAGTTACATCCCTAAAAACTATCATTTTTATTCAGAATATATCATGACTCGTAGACACTTTTGTTTCTCGTATACCGGCATACTTTTCTTGCTATTATTGTTGATAACTTCCTGTGGTAGTAGGAAGCGGGTTGCTTTGCCTGCCGACTTCAAGGGACCGAAAGAGTTATCGCGTCTGTATGGTGTGCGTATTACGCCGGATGATAATATTTTTCTTTATAATGAAGGGGCGAAATGGTTGGGGACGCCTCACCGGATGGGAGGAAGTACGAAAAGAGGAGTCGATTGTTCCGGTTTCGTAGCGATCGTGTTCCGTGAAGTATATGGAAAACAGTTATCCCGTTCGTCGGCGGATATGTTAAAACACGACTGTAAGAAAGTTAGTCGTTCTAAATTACAGGAGGGCGACCTGGTTTTTTTCAGGACAGGAAGAGGAAGTAAGAAAACACCCAATCATGTCGGCATTTACCTAAAAAACGGAAAATTTATCCATACCAGCACTTCGAATGGGGTTATGGTCAGTAGCTTGAGCGAACCTTACTATACACGGAGTTGGATAACTGGTGGGCGGGTGAAATAATATATTTTTATGTACATCAAGCCATAAGTTTGTTTTTTATGTATCTTTGCACCTCAAATAAATAAACGTAGATCAAGTATGTTGACGCTTAAAATGATTACAGAGGAAACAGACCGCGTGATTCGTGGTCTGGAGAAGAAGCACTTTAAGGATGCGAAGGTTGCTATCGCTAAAGTGATCGAACTGAACGATAAAAGACGTAGTACACAGAATCAATTAGATACAAACCTGGCTGAGGTCAACTCGCTGTCGAAAGCCATCGGTGGCCTGATGAAAGAAGGCAAGAAGGAAGAAGTCGAAGCTGCCAAGAAACGTGTTGCCGAGATCAAGGAAAACAGTAAAGGCATCCAGGCTGAGATGGACCAGGCTGCAGAAGAAATGCAGAATTTGCTTTATACGATTCCTAACATTCCTTACGACGAAGTGCCTGAAGGATTCGGTGCTGAAGACAATGTCGTGGAAAAGATGGGAGGAATGGAAACAGAACTCCCGAAAGATGCACTGCCTCACTGGGAGTTGGCAAAGAAATATGATTTGATCGACTTTGATCTGGGTGTGAAGATTACAGGAGCCGGTTTCCCTGTTTATAAAGGACAGGGAGCTCAGTTGCAGCGTGCGCTGATCAACTTCTTTCTGGATGAAGCCCGTAAGTCTGGCTACATGGAGATTATGCCGCCGACGGTAGTCAATGCCGCTTCCGGTTTTGGTACAGGTCAGTTGCCTGATAAAGAAGGTCAGATGTATCATTGTGAAGTGGATGACCTTTATCTGATACCTACTGCAGAAGTTCCGGTTACGAATATTTATCGTGATGTGATTCTGGATGAAAAACAGTTGCCGATCAGAAATTGTGCTTATACACAATGTTTTCGCCGCGAAGCCGGTTCTTACGGTAAAGACGTGCGTGGCTTGAATCGTCTGCATGAATTTTCGAAGGTAGAATTGGTTCGTATCGATAAGCCGGAACATTCAAAACAGTCTCATCAGGAGATGTTGGACCATGTAGAAGGTCTGCTTCAGAAGTTGGAACTGCCGTATCGTATTCTTCGTCTGTGTGGTGGAGATATGAGTTTTACAGCAGCTCTGTGCTTCGACTTCGAAGTTTATTCGGAAGCTCAGAAACGTTGGTTGGAAGTTAGTTCCGTATCCAATTTCGATAATTACCAGGCTAATCGTTTGAAATGCCGTTATCAGGATGAAAATAAGAAAACGCAATTGTGCCATACGTTGAACGGTAGTGCTTTGGCTTTACCTCGTATAGTAGCTGCATTGCTTGAAAATAATCAAACACCCGAAGGTATCCGTATCCCTGAAGCACTGATTCCTTACACCGGTTTTGATATGATAAAATAAAAGCTTCATCCGATTGGGTAAGAACCAAATAATATATAAAAAGTTATTTTTTTATTGTTTGTAAAAGGTATAATCCCAAAGAAGTTTCTATTTTTGTGCGCTCAATATTATTAATTAAGTAAAACATATTTGTAGATGGTAAAGAAAG
>JAJPZM010000126.1 GCA_021204335.1 Parabacteroides sp.
GATAATTTTGCATTCATAAAACTAATTGAGAGAGATGAAAAAGATTACTGGTTTATTGATGGCGAGGCTCCTGATGCTGAGTGCTTGCGGGGGTGTGCCTTTGACAGGGCGAAAACAAGTGTTGTTGGTTTCAGACCAGGAAGTGCTGTCTTCCAGTTTGACGCAATACGGCGATTACATGAAATCGGCAACAAAATCGACAAATAAAAGCCAGACTGAGATGGTCACCCGTGTCGGTAAGAAGATTGCCGCAGCAACGGAAGCTTATCTGAAAGCCAACGGGATGGAAAGTGAAGTCAAGAACTTCCAGTGGGAGTTTAACCTGGTAAAAGATAATCAGGTAAATGCCTTTTGTATGCCGGGCGGAAAGATCGTGGTGTATGAAGGTTTGATGAAGTTGGTTTCTTCTGACGACGAACTGACTGTTGTGGTTGGCCACGAAGTAGCCCATGCGGTACCAAAGCATAGTAACGAACGAATGAGCCAGCAGTTGATGGCGCAGTATGGCGCGGCTATTCTGGGACAGGCTGTCAGCAATAAGAGCGCAGCGGTTCAGAATGTAGCCAATACGGTGTATGGCGTTGGTGCACAGTATGGCGTGATGCTTCCTTTCTCTCGCAAACATGAGTCGGAAGCCGATTATATGGGCTTGGTATTTATGACGATAGCAGGCTATAATCCGGATGTTGCCATCAACTTCTGGCAAAAGATGTCTGCCGGAAGCAACGGCGCTACTCCCGAATTTATGAGCACGCACCCGAGCGATGCTACCCGTATTGCCGATATCCAGCGGGAGTTGCCGGAGATTAAGGCAAAATATAAAGCTAAGAAATAGAAAAAACAGGTAAGAAGCCAATAAAAAAAGAGATACCTCATTGAAGTATCTCTTTTTTCTGCTCTTCCTCTTGGACTTGAACCAAGGACCCTCTGATTAACAGTCAGATGCTCTAACCAACTGAGCTAAGGAAGAATATTCAATCTTTACAGAGGGCTTATCATACACCCTTTCTGAAATTGCTCTGCAAAAGTAGAGGTTCTTTTTGAAATATGCAATATCTTTGCAGAAAAATTTTGAAAAAATGAATACAATAGGCTTAGGAAACGCATTAGTAGACGTTTTACTGCAGTTAGATAGTGACGATGTATTGACCGAAGTGGGAATAAAGAAAGGGGCAATGGATATGATCGACCAGGATCAGATGATTGCTATCCGTAAAACCCAGGAACATCTGGAGAGAAGCGAGGCTCCGGGCGGTTCGGTTTGTAATACGATGCGTGCGATGGCATGTTTGGGGGCTAATACCGGTTTTATAGGTAAGATAGGTACCGATGCGGTCGGCGAGTTCTACGAACAGGCGTTGAAAGAGGCAAATGTGGCTCCTTACTTTATAAAGACCCCGGGCATCTCAGGAAGCTGTACGGTTTTGATCTCGAAAGACGGTGAACGTTCTATGGGTACATTCCTCGGTCCGGCTCCTACAATTACACCGGATGAGATCAAAGAAGAAATCTTTATCAAGTATAACTGTATTTATATAGAAGGTTATCTTCTGGTAAATGAAGAACTGGTCCGCTCCACGATGCAGAAAGCCAAAAAGCTTGGTTTGAAAGTTGCGCTCGACTTGTCGAACTTTAATATCGTCAATGCATTCAAAGGATTGCTGGATGATATTATTCCCAAATATGTAGATATTCTTTTCTCAAACGAGAGCGAAGCCGAAGCCTTTACCGGATTGCCTGCACGGGAAGCTGTCAAAGTTCTTTCCGAAATGGTAGACGTGTCGTTGGTTACGTTAGGAAAAGAAGGAGCCTTACTGGGTAGTCATGGACAAGTCATTGCTGTTCTGGCGGAGGGAGGTAAGCCTGTCGATACAACGGGAGCTGGCGACCATTTTGCCGCAGGGTTCCTTTATGGCCAGTCTGTCGGTGCCACTTTGGAACAGTCGGCTCGCATCGGATCGCTCCTTGCAGGATATATAATAGATGTGGTCGGAGCCCAGATCCCGGATGATAAATGGGAACAAATAAAGTTAAAAGTCGATACTATATTATCCTGAAAAGTGTTTTATGCATACATTTACATCGTAAATTAACTAAATATTCTATGTTTAAGCAGATACGACGAGAAAGATTGATAGGTTTGTTTTGTTTACTGCTCCTTTGGGGGAGTATTGTGCCGGGACAGGCTCAGAAAGATAACCGCTTTGAGGTGAGTAAGAACCTCGATATTTTCAATGCACTGGTGAAAGAGGTAGAAATGTTTTACGTTGACTCCGTCGACGTAGAAAAGATTATGCGCAGGGGGATAAACGCCATGTTGGGCAGCCTCGACCCATATACCGAATATTATCCGGAGCAAGAAATGGATAAGCTGAAGATGATGATAACCGGTGAATACGGGGGAATAGGTTCTTATATCCGCGGTCGTCAGGAAGGCGGCGTGTATATCGTAGAACCGTTTGAGGGAATGCCTGCCGCTTTGGCCGGATTGAAAGCGGGTGACCGCATACTGGCTATCGATACGGTAGATGTAACCAATAAAACTTCCGACGAAGTCAGCAACTTGTTGAAGGGTGTACCTAATACGAAAATGGTGCTGAAGATACAGCGTCCGAACGAAAAGAAACCGCGTGAAGTAGAGCTGATACGCAAACAAATACTTGTAGATCAGGTTACTTATTACGGTGTGCGTGGTGACGGTGTAGGTTATATTTATCTGAAAGGTTTTACCGATAAGAGTGCCCAGGAAGTAAAGAATGCTTTTGAGGATCTGAAGAAGAATCATCAGATCAAATCGTTAATCCTTGATTTACGCAATAACGGCGGTGGTTTGCTGGAGAGCGCTACACAAATCGTCAGCATGTTTGTTCCGAAAGGAAAAGAAGTGGTTTCTACGAAAGGAAAGATCAGCCAGTGGGACCGTACCTATCGTACAGCTAACGAACCATTGGATACGGTTATGCCGATGGCAGTCCTGATCAATGGTAATTCTGCCTCTGCTGCTGAAATCGTTTCGGGCTCGTTGCAGGATATGGACCGGGCCGTATTAGTTGGATCGCGCTCTTTTGGTAAAGGACTGGTTCAATCTACCCGTGAATTACCTTATAACGGTAGCGTGAAGATTACAATGAGTAAATATTATATTCCCAGTGGCCGTTGTATCCAGCAGATGGACTATACTCATCGCAAAGCGGATGGAAGTATTGATGCCATACCGGATAGCTTGACCTCTGTATTCTATACTTCCAAAGGTCGCCCGGTGCGTGATGGTGGCGGTGTTCGTCCTGAATTTGAAATCGAAGAAGAAGAAATGCCGACTATGATGTATTATCTGGTAACTGATTTTATCTTGGTCGATTTTGTCACCGATTGGGCACAGAAGCATAAAACGATTCCATCGGTTGATGAATTTACCGTTTCCGATGAAGACTTCGAAGCTTTCAAAAACTATGCAAAGGAAAAGGACTTTACATGCGACCGCCAGAGTGAAAAGCTGTTGAAGAACTTGAAAGAAGTAGCCAAATTTGAAGGCTATACCGAACGTGATTCTACAATCTTCAATGAACTGGAAGCCCGCCTAACTCCGGATCTGGACCGTGATTTCGATTTATATAAAGACCAGGTCAAGAAGTTATTGGCTTCTGAAATCGTAAAACGCTATTATTACCAGAAAGGCGAGTTACTGGAAAGCCTGAAAGGTGACGAAGTGTTGGAAAAAGCGCTGGAAGTTTTAGGTGATCCAGAATTGTATAATAAAACGCTAAGTACTCCGGAGAAAACGGATTCTCTGTCAGTTGACGATAAAACTAACTTATCCCTGGGCGATCGGAACGGAAAGTAGTAAATGTTTAATCGAACCATAGGATAACGCGATATTCGAAGTATGCCAAAAACGAATTCAAAAATCAGTATTTGTTTTTGGCATATATGTTTATCTTTGTCTGATACATAAATCAAGATAAGATTTTGTAACAGGAAAGTAGTATCCGCTTCAAATTACTTTAATCTAATCTTAATACAGTTAACCT
>JAJPZM010000193.1 GCA_021204335.1 Parabacteroides sp.
ATGCGGATAATCATATATATAAAACATTAAAAGTAATGTCTCTCGCCGTGCTGGCTCTGTCGATGAGCAATTGTACGGACGAATTGACGACAAATTCCTCTACTGTGGTATCTGAAGAAACGGTTCTTTCCAGTACTACGGATTTGAATATGGTGCTGACTTCCGCTTATCGCTATATATTGATGGGTGGTATGAATCCTGAAGATTTAAGCCAGAACGATGCTTGCTATCATGGTGTGGCCGGTCTGCAGATGTATTACGATCTGGGCGGTGCCGATATTATCAGTACGACCAACTATGGTGGTTCGGTAGAAAACAGTTACCATTTCAGTCCGGAACGTACACAGTCTTCGGGCGATTATGCCAAGAGAATCTGGTCGAACATGTATAAAACGATCAATTAGGTAAATATTATTCTGGATGCACTGCCTGATGCTACCGGCGACGAGGCAACCAAGACGGAGATTAAGGGACAATGCCTGGCTATCCGCGGTATCTGCTATTTTAACCTGATCATGAATTATCAGCAAACGTATGCTATTGCTAAAGATAAGCGCGGTGTGATCCTGCGTACTTCTTCTAAAGATCCCGACAGTAAAGAGTTTTCTACTGTTCAGGCTTGCTACGATCAGATTCTTGGCGATTTGAAAGAAGCAAAAAGCTTGTTGTCCAGTTATAACAGACAGGATATCTGGAGAGTGAACGGTGACGTAACTTCCGGTTATTTAGCTCGTGTATATCAGGTGATGGGGGATTGGCAGAATGCTTTGTCTGAAGCCTCTGCCGTTTATCAGAAATATAATACGTTGATGACAAAAACGGAATGGTGCAGCGGTTTCGATAACTTGTTGACCGACGGTTGCAAAGAAGTTATCTGGGGTGTGAAATATACCAACCCGAGTAATATCGCAACCAACACAGTCTTCAACTACTGGTATAACCAGGATCCGAGCTATGGTGAAGGTATGACCGACGGTCCTACTTATGGCTTCATCAACCTGTTGGTAGACCAGAAGTTTGTTGATCTGTTTGATGAAACAGATTTCCGTGGTAGCAAATGCGAAAAGACGGAAGGTGTGACTGATGCCGATGAAAAACCGGTTATGTTCTGGCATCGTACAGGCAACGGTGATAAGGAAATCCAGAAGAAATGGGCTTATAACAAGTTCAAATATTATGGTGATGCCAACGGTGCTCCTCAGGGACATACCTATCCGGAACAATCTTTGATGCGTGGTGCTGAAATGTTGCTGATCATGGCTGAGGCAGAAGCTAACCTGGGTAATGCAGGTACTGCTTTGTCACATTTGAATACACTTCAGAATGCAAGAGAGGTTACTAAAGTTACAACTGCAACAGGTAAAGACGAGTTGCTGGAATCTATCTATGTGGAACGTCGTAAAGAGCTGTTGTGTGAAGGCGTAACCGGTATGTATGATCTGCTCCGTTTGCAGAAACCGCTGGATCGTTACGGTGCGACTGCTGCCAACCCTGCCGGACACTATCCTTGGGGTATGCAGTTCCTGGATGGCTATAACGGTTCCGACGCCCAGCCGAAAGGACATTTGGATTCAAACGATTATCGTTTCCTTTGCCAGATTCCTCAGTTGGAATTTGCCAACAACGAAGCTATCGATCTTTCCGACCAAAATCCGTTCAGCGGACAATAATCGGTCGTTTTATTAATACAGTGAAGAGGGGCGCCAGTGAGTGGCATCCCTTTTTTCGTATCTTTGCATGAAGAATACCTAAATAAGAATACCATGAATAAAATGATTCTTTTATGCCTGTTTTCTATCCTGGTAAACCTTTCGGTCTTTGCTCAAGAAGACATTAAAATCACTCATGCCCCGTATCTGCAAAATCTGGGAGAGAACGAAGTCACTATCGTGTGGACTGTTAATAAACTCTCGGTCGGTTGGGTGGAGCTGGCGCCCGATGATGGAACCCATTTTTATCAGACCGAACGCCCTAAAGTGTTTAACGCGAAGAATGGAATAAAGCTGACCTCTACGGTTCATACTGTTCACCTGAAAGGGTTACAGTCCGGAACGCGTTACCGTTATCGTGTATATTCGCAGGAAGTACTGAGCTATCAGGGCTGGCGGGTCATTTATGGGAATGTGGCGACAACAGACGTATATATGAAAGAGCCGCTCGTATTCAAAACCAGCGATCATAATAAGCAGACGGTGAACTTTGCCATGGTCAACGACATACATGGAAAGAGCGATGTACTGGAAAAACTGGTGTCCTATTGCGACTTGAGAACAACCGACCTGTTTCTGTTCAACGGCGATATGGTTTCCATCTTTAATAGTGAAAAAGAGATATTCGATGGTTTTATGGATAAGGCAACCCAACTTTTCGCCTCCGAACTGCCGATGTATTACACGCGGGGCAATCATGAAACAAGGGGGTCGTTTGCTACCGCTTTCCAGGATTATTTCTCACCGGGGCAAGACCATATCTATTATATGTTCCGCCAGGGGCCGGTTTGCCTTGTGATATTGGATAGTGGCGAAGACAAACCGGATACCGATCTTGAATATGCCGGTATAACGGTCTACGACCAGTATCGTACGGAGCAGGCCGAATGGCTGGCAAAGGTATTGGAGAGCAAGGAATATAAGGAAGCTCCTTTCAAAGTGGTCGTTAGCCATATACCACCTTTTGGCGGCTGGCATGGCGATCAGGAAGTGAAAGAGAAGTTTATCCCTTTGCTCAATAATGCGAATGTCGATATCATGCCTTGCGGCCATCTCCTCCAGTATATCCGTAATGAAGTGAAAGATGGCGTGAAGTTCCCGGTCATCGTCAATTCCAATAAAACGGTATTGAAAGCCGAAGCCCAGCCAAATAAACTGGCTATTAAAATACTTGATCTGGACGGGAAAGAGGTAGATAAGCTGGTAATTAGTAAATAGGGCATAGGCTTAGATTTGTCAAAACCCGAACTTTATCACAATTTTTAAAATCACAAATAACTATCACCTATCATTTTCTTGTACAACAGGCTTGTATTCAGTTGATTAGATTGTGATAGTGGCCATTTTTATCTATCATTCTACTATCATTCAACTATCACTGTCTGTCCTAAAACTAGTTGGATGCCTACCCGTTTTGTCAAATTATACTACTGAAAATCAGCAGAGTAGTAACAAAAGCTGTTCGACACCCGGGTGTCGACGGTCTTTACACCCGGGTCTCAGCATCGTCTACATCCGGGTGTAAAATAGGGTAAGACGGGCATCCTGGCAATAAGAAGAAAGCATTTCCATGAAAATAAGTAGGCATCTCAGTGAAAACAGGTAGGCATCTGCGTGGATTTATTCTATATGCTCCGGCAAGGAAGACAGCAGAGAAATTAAGCGGAACAACGATGATATGTTAAAATGTAGTTAAAATGATAGTTTTCTGATAGTTGAGTGATAGATAAAAATGGCATCTATCACATGTCGAAAGACATGAAAAACAAACTATATAAGGCAAAGAGTGATAGGGTGATAGTATATTTGTAATCTATTTGTTGTAGAAAGGTGCGAACATAGAAAAAGGTGAAACAACAATCAGCAAAGCCTTCGGGAGATTCTGAGACTTTGCTGATTTAATCTTGTGTAAACAAATTACAATTTGTTTATTTCCTCAACTGACAGGCCGGTGCATTGGGCAATCGTTTCAATATTGACCCCCCTGCTTTTTAAAATTTGTAGCAATCTGACGTTGTTCTTCTGCTTTGCCTTCAGCCTTCCCTTTGGCGAGTCCTTTCTTTAGTCCTTTTTCTTCGCCGAGCTTGATTCCTTTTTCCAAGCCTCTTTCTTCGGCATAGTCTATCGTGTTTTTATAATCGCGATAGCATTTTAGGGCTTCATCATACTGGATACACTCATCCTTGGTAAGATTAGCCACATCCGCCACTTCGAGCAATTTGTCGAAGACAGCTTTTCGCGCCTTGAAAGGCATTCTTTCTAATGTATCCATATTCTTTAGTAAATAGAGCCAAC
>JAJPZM010000301.1 GCA_021204335.1 Parabacteroides sp.
CTAAAGTAATTTTATATCTAATGTTATTTTCTTTTCTTTCAATTTATCCGACCTGACAGTGATTACTGCCTCGCCCGGTACATCTGCCGGCTGAACCAGCAGCACACATTTACCTCTGAAACTCCGGCAGCGAGGTTGCTTGTAAGGGAACATATCCACCGGATCTCCGTTATCGACACCCAATAAGCGGACAGGGCTTTGTAACTCAAAAGACAGTTCGTTGGACGCATACGGACATAAGATACCGTCGCGATCGACAATATCCAGCTCTAAGCGGGCTACATCAGAAGAACCGGACTGCAAGGTAAGCTTATTTGCTGAAAAAGCAACCGAATACGGCGAGGAAGCCGTCTGCTGCCAGTCGGTCGCAACAATCTCATTTCCGATTTTAGCCCTTGCTTCGATCCGTCCGGCTTCATACGGGACATGCCACACCAGTTGTTCACCCGTATATGATTGCGTTCCCAAAGATACGCCATTCATAAATAACTCTACCGAATCGCAATTCGTATATACCACTACCGGAACTGCTTTCCCTTCTTTACCGGTATGTGTCCAATGGGGCAGCAGATGAACCATCGGTTTATCACTCCACAAACTTTGATACAGGTAATAAGCATCTTTAGGTATGGCAGCCACATCGATTATACCGAAGTTTCCGCAACGTTGCGGCCATTCCGCTTCTCCCAGGTAATCGAAGCATCCCCAACGGAATTCTCCCATCAACCAGGGGAACGAGCAAGTTCTCTGCCAGGCTTTACGGATGCTGATGCGGACTGAAGCATTATCATACGATGACTGATAATAAGTATTGACAGCTTCTTCCGGGAAAAACTCTTCTTCGCTCAGATCAGGGATCGGAAATACCCGTTTCTCAAACTGGTCCCACTTAACAGGATTCCCCTTTTCCCAAGGAGCCGGGAAGTCTCTCCTTCTCCATTGTGTTTTCATCCGGTAAACGCCACGCGTCTGATAAGTATGAGGTACTTCCGTTGCTACAGCACATACTGTAGGGAAGTCTTTACGGAATTTCTCGAACTCTCCAACTTCTTCTCCATTCCCATTGAAGCCGACAATATCGAGCATTCCGAAATTCTTTTCATAATCGACAGACATGCCACGGGTAGGATCGACTCCGCCTTGCGTCACCGGACGCGAATCCAGGGAATGAAACAGATTAACCAGTTTCTGTTGGATTTCAGAGGGAGCATTATTCACTTCATTACCAATACTCCACATAATAACAGACGGATGATTTCGATCGCGTTTGATAAAATCGGTCATATCCCTCTCCCACCATTCGTCAAAATAATTACCATAATCGTCGGCCGCTTTCGGAGTGTTCCATCCATCCAAACCTTCGTTCAACACCATCAATCCCATCGTATCGCACATCGTATAAAACTCCGGGGAGAAAGGATTATGAGCCGTACGGATGGCATTACATCCCATCTCTTTTAAAATCTTCAAACGATAATACAAAATATCATCGGGAACAGCCGCACCGACAGCACCTGCCGTATGATGATCGCAAACACCTTTCAACTTCGTAACCTTACCGTTCAGCTTAAAGCCAAACTCCGGGCTAAACTCCAAAGAACGGAAACCTACGAATTGCCGAACCTCATCCAGTACTTTCCCTTCTTTTTCCAGCTTACATACCAATGTATAAACAACCGGATTTTCAGGCGACCAACGTTTCGGAGATGTAACCGACATCTCTACTTTATTTTCAGCAGAACCACTCTCCGATCCGATAGTCCGGGCAACAATCCGTCCGTCCGTATCCTGCAAACAGGAAACAACCCGTACCTTTTCTTTACCGGGGTTTACAATCGAAACACCAACGGAACAAACAGCCTTATCCGACAGGAAAGTATCCACCTGGAAACTGATACCCGAATAAGCAATATGAACCGGTGAAGAAATATTCAGACGAACATGCCGATAAATACTGAAACCGGTATACCAACGTCCGGTAAGCGGTTTGGAATGGTCGACTTTCACCGCCATACAATTATCGCCCTCTTTCAGAAAAGAAGTCAGGTCATACTCGAACCCGATATATCCGTTCGGTCGCTTACCCAACGAGTGACCGTTGATCCAAACTTCGCTGTTCAGATAAATTCCGTCGAACTGAATACGGACTTTTTTTATCTTTCCAAGCCGGATCGTATGCAAAGGTTTTACGATACCAGCCTGTTCCAGCAGGAAGATAACCGCTTTGCCAATCCGTTCCGTTGGCCGTTTGTTCGTATGTACCTTCTATGCTCCAGTCGTGAGGTAAATCGAGCGAACGCCAGGCGGTATCGTTATAACCGACAGATATAGCTTCTTCTCCCGGACTTCCCAGGTAAAATTCCAACCGGCATCAAATTGAACGACCTCTGCCGCCTCTGTAGTAGCCATAAAGCTACATAGAAAGAGCAGAAACCATTTATAGTTTAGTTTATGTATATATTTCATCTATTTACTTTTAAAAACAGAACTTCGGATTCTCCGGTGTCTCATGCGAAACATCCATATAATGTTGCAATTTCTCCACAATATCCGGATGGACGGATGCCACGTCATGCAGTTCCTGCAAATCGTTATCCAGATCATACAGTTCCATAACCGTATTACCTTTTCGGATATCCGTAATAATTCCCTTCCAGTTACCCCAGCGAACGGCTTTCAAACCGATACGGGCGTCCGGATATTCCCAATATAAATATTCATGCTCTTTCTGTTTTTCTTTCTCTCCTTTCAGGATGGGAAGGAAACTGATACCGTCAGTAGGCGGACAGGTTATGCCGGCCAGCTCTGCCAATATAGGCATCATATCCTAAAATGAGCAAATATGGTCTGTTTCACTACTTGCCTTAATCTGTCCCGGCCAGGAAACAATTGCCGGAACACGTATTCCTCCTTCATGCAAGAAACATTTACCCCAACCGTATTCCGATTTAAAAAGCCCTCCGCTATTAAACCAGGGAGAGTCGCTACCACCATTGAATGTCGGGCCATTATCGGAAGTGAAAACAACAACGGTATTCTCATACAATCCATTCTTCTTCAACAGGTCGACCAGTTTCCCCACCTGTTCGTCGAAATAACTGATCATAGCGGCATAGGTGGCATGCGGGTAACGGCAAGGCATATAGCCTTTTGTCCCGGTATAAGGTTCTTCATCGCCGGATTTATCGACATAATACTTCACCCAACGCTCCGGAGCCTGTAAGGAAACATGCGGAAGGGGAGTTGTCCACATCAGGAAAAACGGCTGTTCCCTGTTTTGATTGATAAATTGCTGCAACTCACTAAAAATGGGATCGTTCGCATAAACCTGTTGTGTATATTTGGCATAACTGGCTTCGTCGTAAGGATCGGCACCCTCGTCCAGTTTAGTCAGATGAGGATCCAGCACTTTATTATCTAAATAGATCCGTTTCTCATTCTTCCACAGGAAAGGAGGATAATACGTATGTGCCTGACGCTGGCAATTATAACCGAAAAACTCGTCAAAACCCTGTTTGGTCGGAACACCTTCCGAACCCGGATTCCCCAGTCCCCATTTACCGAAACAGCCTGTTTTGTAACCAGCCTGTTGCATCATACGTCCGATTGTCATCGTTCCTGCCTTCAAGGGGAATTGTCCTTCCAGCTCCGGATGTACATACATCGAGTCGTGACTATTCACTGCACCTCTTTCCGGCATTTCGTCATTTGCCCTGATCTGTGTGTGGCCGGAATGAAGCCCGGTCATTAATACACACCTTGCCGGAGCCGATACCGGGGAACCGGTGTAATGTTGGGTAAACCGCATCCCGGTTTCACTCAACCGGTCGATATTCGGTGTTTCAATCTTTTGCTGTCCGTAACATTGCAAATCTCCATATCCCATATCATCCATTAATATATAGATTACATTGGGTTTGCTGCTTTCTTTTTTACTGCAAGAGAAACCGGCAAGGACACAGACTGAAACTATTGATATATTTATTTT
>JAJPZM010000448.1 GCA_021204335.1 Parabacteroides sp.
ACTCCGACTTCAAATCCAGAATTTATAATAGGACATTATGCGGATAATCATTTATGATTATACATTTTCTGACTTCGATAAGGCGGAACAGATCATGTATGAATTGCGGAAGCGGAAGAAACTGCCCGATTTTAAGCTGGATATGGTGGAAGGCGACCTGTATTTCAATACGGGTAAATACTACCGGGCACTGAAACTCTATAAACGTGCCCTTGAAAACGACTCTGTGCGGCTCGACGACAACCGGTTCATGGAACAGATTCACCGCATGAACTCCTGCTACGACTGCCTGCATAACGAAACACGCAAAGCACAATACGTGGATATCTTGCTTAAGAAAGCGGAGCAGTGCGGTGATAAGGCAATGCAATCTGTCGCTCTTTTCAACATGGGAAAAATGCTTTATTGCCAGGGGAATAAAGAGAAAGGCTATGAATACATGCAGCGTGCCGCCGACTTAATGGAACAGACGGATTATAAATATAAGTACGATAATCTGCGTTATAACTATAACACCCTGCTGGTCTTTCAGGAGTTGGACAGGCGCAATGAAGATGGCCTTCGCACGCTCGAAGCCCTACAAAAGATAGTGGCAAAAGAAACCGGCAGCGAAACGCCGATGGCAGGCTTGAGCGACAAAGAAAAGAAAGCCATGTACGCTCATTACGCCGTTGTTCTTTCCCGCCTGGGCAGGTTGAAAGAAGCAGCGGAATACTATCAGAAGTTTATGGGCACCGCCGAAGATTACGACCGCGACAATTACCTGATCATGCCTTACCTGTTCGACCGCCGAATGTATGACGAAGTAATCCGTATGAATTCTGCCCGCGAAAAGATACTGGCCGAACAAGGCGACACCGTAACCTACCACATGACCACAATCAAGAAATCGCTGGGGCAGGCTTACGAAGAAAAGGGAGACTATCGCACTGCCACCCGCTATTTTAAGGAACTGGCCGTGCTGCGCGACAGTGTCAAGAGCTGGGAACAAAACAGTGCCGCCCTCGAACTGGCAGCCCTGTACGAAACACATGAAAAAGACCTGATGTTGCAACAGCAGGCCGCCGATGCATGTGTTCGCAATATCGGACTGTCGCTGGCGGGATGCATCATTCTTTTGTTGATCGTCTTTTTGTGGTTTATTATCCGCCATAGCCGGATCATCGGAAGTAAGAATATGGCGATGGTACATACGATAGAAGATTTGCTTGCCTATAAGGAAGAATTTGAAAGAGTGAGAGAGTAAATAGAGTTGCAGGCTACCCCGGTGAATGCTACCCTGGTAGCGGAAACAGCTCCGGAGCCGGAACATTTTGAAGAAGATATCGTGTCGGGAAAAGAAGAGGAAGAAAACCGTCTTCTCTATAAGAAGCTGGATGCTATCGTAACAAAAGATAAGCTATTCCTCAATCCTGTTTTGTCGCGTGAAGATCTGATGAAGTTGATACGTGTCGACAAGAATCGTTTTGGTCGGATATTGCAGCAGAACACCAACAAGAATATGACCGCCTACCTGAGTGGTAAACGAATGGAATATGCCGCTGAATTGTTGAAAATCCATCCGGATTACAATATTGTCACAGTAGCCCAACTCTGCGGAACCAGCGTTTCCAGTTTCAACCGGATGTTCAAAAGCAAATATGAGATGACTCCTGCCGAGTTTAGAGATAAAATGCAATCTGCTGACAATTAGTTCTTTTGGACAGATTGACCGAACTAAACGGACTGATTGACCGAACAACCCCCTGCCAAACCTTTGTGGTTGCAAGTTGATTGTCTACTTTCGGGGAACATAATTTTATAAAAATATATGTTCCTTGTGAAAATGGTTTGTGTAGAAATATTTAACAGTTATTGTTTGGCGTATAAGAATAATTTCTTACACACACACATCTTTTAACTAAACATAGTCTTATGCATATCCAATCAATTGGCAGCAAGCTTTCGGGCTGGTTGCTTCTATTCGTGTGTCTGTTCTTCTCGTGGCAGGCAAAGGGGCAGGAGGGGTTCGAAAGTCGTATCATAATCAGCGTAGATGATTCTTCGGTGAAAGCAACCGTGGATAAACCGAATGCATCACAGGGTGACGTGGTCACGCTGACTTTGACAGGGCTTACTTCGGGCAAGACGGCTGTGGTAACTGCCGGATCTTCGGCGGGAGCAACCGGCCTGACCGTTGAATCGGTGTCGGGCAACAGTAATACTTACACCATCACCATGCCTTCGGGTATCCTATATATTAATGTAAAGGTAACCAAAAGCGGTCAGGTGATCCGGGTACAGACACCGGGTATCAGTTCTACATTGGCACTGGTAACATTATCTGTTGAAGGAGAAACCCTTGAAGCAGGTAATGCCCTTGTTGATGCAGGAGTCGAGGTGACGGCAACATTGACATTGAAGCCGGAGGTTGGTCAAACGCTAACCTTAGTGCGTATCACCGGGCAGTCTCCGGACGGTTCGTGGGTGATGATGCCTGTCGAACTGCCTGTATCGAAAGCGACCGAAGAAAACACTTCAATTCAATTTACGATGCCCGCTTCGGAAGTCATTCTGACCTATACGATCTCTGCTTCCGGAGAAATCACGACAAAGCCTACCGAAGACAGTGATGATAAAGATCCGGTAAAAGTTCCGGAAGTAGCCTGGCCGAATAATCCGGGCACTCCCCAGGAACCTGTTCTTGTCATCACCAGAGAAATTGAAGATAATAAACTGGAACTGTTAAACAAAGAACTTCAGCAGCTGCCTGTGGCGACCGAAGAGGAGGGAGCTATCATAGAACTGGTGGATATCAGTTTGCAAGTAGATGGCAAGCGTGTACAACCCGGTTCGCCGGTAACCGTTACCTATCCTTATCCGCAGGGGACAAATGCTGATTGGAATTTCAGCATCGCCCATCAGATTAGTGATAAAGGAGGGAATATTGAATACGAAACCATCTATCCCCAGTCGCTTCATATCGGCCTTCGCTTCGAGGTAAGCAGTTTCAGCCCGTTTGCTATTATCTATACGCCGCCAGTTGTTCCGGAGAGTGGGCCGTTTATCCCGGTGAAGGGTATCTCTTTGGATAAAACGACCCTTACGCTTCGGACAGGTAATAGTGAGTCGTTGCAAGTGACTTTCGATCCGGAGACCTCAACCGATCAACGGATCGTATGGAGCTCGGATAACGAATCGGTACTGGCGGTATCGGAGGAAGGAGTTGTTACAGCGAAAGCCGCAGGTTCGGCTGTAGTAACGGCACGCAGTAAGAACGGCGGCTTTACGGCCACCTGCCGGGTAACGGTAACGAGCGGTTCAGCCCCCGGTCCGGATCCTGGTCCGGCACCTGATCCTGATCCCGATCCAACGCCTAATCCCGATGATCCCACGCCGCCTGAACCTCCGGTAGCCAATGGAGCCATTGCCGATGGCGTGCCCAGCCTTCGTGTATCGGAAGGTTGTCTGCTGGTGGAAGCAGCCCGGCCTGTAACGGTGCAGGTGTTCGGCCTTGGCGGACAGGCGCAGGCGGCGAGTGCTTCCGCTGCGTCGCATCGCATTTCGTTGCCTTCGGGTATCTGGCTGGTCAGCATCGACCGGGCGAAAGCAGTAAAGATTATAATCCCTTAAAATATGAAACAGAGAATGAAACATAGAATAAACATACCATGGGACGGTCATTTACTGTCTGCCGCCTGCCTGTCGGTGTTGCTGGCAGTCGGGGGGTGCGAAAGCGGCGAATCTTTGCCGGCTTCCGCCGACCCGGTAGAGGTGAGCCTTTTCACCAAAGGTATTACCGGCAGCAACGAGTCTGCGTTGTCTTACCGGCTGCTGGTTTTCAATGAACAGAAATGTATAAACAACATCTCTTTCGTGCCTGGTTCCAGTTCTGTATCGCTTGCTGCCGGTACATATAGTTTTGCCGCATTGAGTGTGCCCGAAGGTTTGAATTTGCCGGCAGCAGCCGATACACCGGATGAGATAACTCCTGATTGGTTACTCGGGTTCGGTAGCAAACCGGTACGCGAGTTTCGTATCGGTGCGCCGACGGAGGTAAAGGTAGGAGATGCGTCTACCGCCTATACGGCAACCCTGGAGTCAGCTACCGCTGTCGTATCTCTTAACCTTTCTAACTTACCGTCCGATAAGGAGGTGAAGTTTAAGTTATCTAATATGTACACTTTGGTAAAGCTGAGTGATCTGACTTATTCTGGCGAAACTGCATATCCACTGAATCTTGATGGCGAGACGGTGTGTTTCCCTTGCAAAGGAGATGTTGAACTGACTTATACCGTTGATGGCGGCGAGTCTAAAACGATCTATACCGGCAGTTCGCTCAAGGCAGGTAGCCGATTATCGGTTCTTTTGGGATGGAGCGAAGATGCGCATACTTTCCTTCTGCTATCTTCCACTGTGACCGATTGGGTGCCGGGTAATGGCAGTGCTCAAGAGGGGAGCGCGCTGAATAATTAATAATGAATAATTGATAAATGAAATAAGATGAAAGCAACACTATTTACAACAATGGCAACCGTCCTGGTGATACTGGCAGGTTGCAGCAACAACGAGAATGAGGCTATCGACAATTGGAGCGGTGAGATACGCCTTGCAAGTGGAGTCGCAATGCAGACACGTGCAAACACACAGGCAACACAGATAGCAGAGAATGAAATTGTTTATGCATGGGCAGACAAGGTGGAAACTTCTGAAACCCCAGGAACCTCTGCAACAGAGTATATCAAGGCATGGAAACTTACCGCTACCAATAATAACGGCTTTACGAACAATCCCGAGTATTATCCCACCGACGGCAGTAAACTGAACATCTATGCCTTGCATGGAAATTTTACAGCAACAACTTTTGAGGAAGGGACTACAGGATTCCCCGGTTCGACTATCGTGCATACGGTAGCAAACGACCAGTCAAATAACGATATGAAAAACTATCTTAAATCCGACCTGCTCTATGCTATTCAAACAGATGTTGAACGTAGCAGTAGTGCTGTTAATTTGACTTTCTATCATTTGCTTTCCAAAGTAGAGGTCGCATTGAAAGTGGGTAAAGGTGATCCAGATCTGGCAAACGCAACCATAACGATTGAAGGAACCAAATTGCAGGCGAACTTTACTCCGTCTAAGAGTGCGACTATGAGCAGTTCCGAGGATCGCAGCAATATGGTAAGTGCAGTAAGTAATGCTCAAGCTACCCCTGTTACAATAGGAAACGCAGCAAGTTCAGACTTTAACAACAATCCTACTTACAACGAAGCTGTCATTGTCCCTCAAACATTGTCCGAATCAACGTCATTCATAAAAGTCGCATTGTCTGATGGCAGTTCACCTTTTATCTATAACCTTAAAAATGAAACCAAATTTGAAAGCGGTAAGAAATATATCTACCATATAACGGTAAACAAAACAGGGCTTGAAGTCACTTCCAGTATAGAAGGCTGGCAATCTGCAGGTGATACCCTGATAGAGGGAAGTGCTGAATTGTAATAACTTGATACGAATATAAAAGAAATATTATGGACCAATCTAAGATAGAATCACTGTCGCAACTAAAAAATAAGATTGACGAATACAGGAAAGAACTGGAAAAATCCGGCTTCAAGTTGAATGACGAACAATGGATGGACTTTGTCGAGTCTGCCTGTAAGTATGACCGGCTTTTGAACAAGCTATTTTTTGAAACCGAGGATGAAAAATACGATGCCTGTCAGGAATTACCGGAGGCAGAAGTGACGGGAAAAGCGGTTCTTTTGACGGATGAAATCGAAACGGATGATTCATGCGAGATATTAAAAAAGTTGATATCTGATCCTTATTTTAGGAACAAATCTCTTTCGCTTTTGGATCAGAAAGTTACGATATACACCAGTAATGTAGAGTTCCAGCAGTTTATGAAGGATCAACGCGAAGAAGCCCGGCAATTGGAAAAGGAACTGAAAGAAACCGGGAAAAAGTGTTTCCTAATTGCAACATGGGGCCTATTGCCCTTTTTAAGATGAATTTCCCATACGAGAACTATGTTGATCCTTTGACTCAGCTATATACCCCAAAAGTTCAATATCTCAATGAAAAGACACCTCTGCCGGTCCGGGTTCGTAATTATCTGAAAGTGGCCAACTGGGTGTACGAAGGTAAGTGTGAAAAAGTGGAGGGCATACGGAGTCTTTCTTTTGAGGAACTGCCGGAACTGTTTACAAAATATTACAACGAGACAATTTACAAACAAAATGGATATGCTATTCTTGCTCCCACTCCCTTTCATATGTGGTTTGGCATGGAGGGCGATGACACCGTATTAATCGGCTTTGCAGGCACATCCAATTTGCCTTCAGTTATGACCGACATCCAGCACTTTTTCGGCTATCAGACCTCATTCTGTCAAATGGCAATCGGTGTGGTTTACCTAATGCTGGAACATTATCCTTCGCATAATGTAAGGGTGATAGGACATTCATTAGGAGGAGGACTAGCGCAATATTCGGTAGCAGCCAATATCAAGCGGGCACAAGGCAGGCTTACGGGGATCGGATTCAACTCGGCAGGCCTGTCCCCAGAAATTTGTCTCAGTCTGGGAACAAATCTTCTGTTGGCAAAATTCAGCATCAGTCATTATATCACTCCATGTGACAGGGTAAACAAACTTGGTATACTCGCAGGTTCCCATATACGGTTACCCCAAAAAGGAAGTTCTGGGCATAGAACTGTCGATATTGCCCCTTGTGTGGATGAGTATATTCGTATGGAACGGCAAATGGAAGAACTAGACTTACTTGTTTTGTCCAGCATAATAAAAGATCCGGGAGTTGGTTTCCCCTTTACAAGTGTGCATATCCCCTGTGTTATCAAGGATCTTTTTAGCATTTTCCCCCCCCCGCTTATGGGCATTATCTTGTGTCCCCGAAGATAATTCAAAATTGGAAATGTGGGAACGATATAAATACATTGTCTATCAGAATGCCTTTGGAGTGGATAAATGGTCTGCTGGGTCATTGGGATAGCCAGTTGGATGCCGGAATCCTGCCGGGAATGAACGGAAATTCCTATACGATACTGAATCGTCTGCTGATTCTTTTGGATCGGAAGCTTCCTTGGAAAGGAAATGTTTACTTCACGGCGCTTTACGGAAAATACGGTATTGATTCCGATGAGTACCAAAGCCAGATTAAAAACTTACTGACAGACCTACGCGATTCCCATTACCTGAGCGTAGAGAAATTCAGGGAATATAACCAGAAGGCGATAGACAATATAAGAGATGCGGATCAGGAAGAGGTTGCGGCCTGGAAATCGGTGTTGAATCAATTCCTGTTATTCTGTGGCATGCCCGAGTTCGATGATCCTTCCTGTGGTAATGATTTCCTGTTTCAATACCGCAAGTTTAAGGGAGAACGTAAAAGTTGATAAAGCCCGAATGGCTGCATGTCCCATATATGACGGATGGCGACAAGGAAAATTTCTTTGATGCATACAAGGCTCTTATGTTGGAATATGCCTTGAAAATCTATAAATGTCTGAAAAACAAAAATACTGCGTCTTTTTCTGTTACGGAAGAAGAATTTCGTAGGAGAGTAGAACAATGGTTCGAATGTTTTCGAAAGGCATCTAAGGAACAAGAACAATAATTATAAGCGAAATAAAACAAAACAATATACTCCCATCCATCCGCCGGATAATGCTGCGCAACCTTCCGGTAGCGGCGTTACTGTCCGTCGTGGCGATGCTTGCCGTCTCGTGCAGTACGGATGTAGTGGACGGCGAAGTAACGACACTGCCCGAAGGCATGTACCCGCTGACGCTGACGGCTACGCAGGACGAAATGGTGGCTTTGCCGCAAACGCGCGTGTCGGATTATGATGACACCGATGGCACACACAAAAGCAAGTGGACGGCAGGCGACCAGATAAAGGTAGTAGTCAGTGAAGGTAATAATGACGCAGAAACCACCTGCACGCTGGATGCAAACGGTGACATAACCACCTGCTCTCCGGCACTTTATTGGAAAACCACCCAAATGTCCAAAATCAATGCGTGGTATTCCAACATCACTGGACAAAACACGACAAGCAACACCGTCAGCCTTGCCGACCAGAGCAGTGGTCTGGCGTATGTACTAAAAGCAGACGAAAAGAGCAATGTTAACTACCAAAGTGGGAACATATCCTTGGACTTCAAGCACCAGCTAGCCAAGGTGCGGGTGACGGTGAATAAGGGCACTTATACGGGCGATCTGAATAACCTTTCCGTAGCGATGCAAGAGTGTTATACCTCCTGCATCGTGACGAACGGAATAATCAGCAATCCACAAGGAAGCGGAGATATCAAGATGCGTAGCGTCGGGAACAATGTTTTTGAAGCCAATGTCGTGCCGGGAAAAACCTCAAAGGATAATGCTTTCAAAATAAACGCAGACGACAAGACATCCCTTGCTTCTTTGAGCGGTGCAGTCACATTTACGGCAGGGAGCGTGCATTACATTACAATAAAAATAGATGCAACAGGTCCCATACCAATCACCCCCGACGAAACCATTACCCAGCCAGGCGACTACATCATGAAGGGCTCCTTCACGCAAGGCGTTATCTTGAACGGCAATAACATCAACCTCATCGTAGAAGAAGCAAGCAGCACCGCCGCTACAGCCATTCACGTTAAAGGAGGCACGCCCACCATTACCGTGAAAGGAACAAACAACAGTTTTAATTGCAGTGACACCCCCATTCTTCTTGACCCTAAAACCAATGTTATTATCAAAGGTTCAACGAGTAACCCTAAGGATAGCAAGCTGACTATCCGTACTTCAACCAGTGCGGTGGCAGGCATAGGCAGTGCAAGCGAAAGTAGTTGTGGCAATATCTCTATCGCCGACATCACGTTGGATGTGTATGGAGGTACAGGAAGTGATTATGGGGGTGCCGCTATCGGAACGAATGGTGCTGGTAGTTTTGGTTCTTCATGTGGTAATATTACAATTGAAAATTCCGTAGTGTATGCCAAGGGAGGAATTGGTGCAGCCGCAATAGGATTGGCTGAAGTAAGCGATAGTAACAGTTGTGGCGAAATCATCATCAAGCATTCCAAGATTTACGCCACAACGACCTATGATGATTATTATAACAGCTATGCCGCTTGTATCGGACATGCCGCATTCGCAGAACGCACACCTGTAGTAGTCGGCAAGATAACGATTACGACCGATGAGTCCAAAGAAGTGTTCTTCGGAGCGGACCGTTTCAAAGCCATAGATAACAACGGCAGTACTGTTACGAGCGGATTCTACAAAGTAGGCAAAAGCAACAGTAGCAACTATCAGTCCAAACAAACTTGGAGCGGTGTCTATTTCGGTAAGGAAGGACAAGAAACGGAACTGGCTTCCGGCAGCACTAATGGGTACCAATGATTTTGTTTCTCCGTCCCGACGATTTGTAATCCGTCGGTCATTAGTGTCGAAAGAACAATGAATAGTATAAACGAATAAACAGATACGCAATGAAAGTATTAATAGTTAACGGTCATGGAGCGGAAACTCCGGGCAAGCGTTCCCCCGACGGACGCTTGAGAGAATACGCCTACACCCGCGAAATAGCCATCCGGGTAGCAGGCAAGTTGCAACAACAAAATAAATCGTGACAAACACAATATATTAACAATTTAAAACAAACTATCATGGCAAAAGAACCAACCCAGAAGGCGAAGCTTGTGCTGAAAGCCCTCGACCTGGCATTGACCCAGAATATTAAGAACGACTGTTATGTGCAACCCAAGTTGCAGAAGTGCCTTAACATGCACGACCTCGCCAGCGAAGTAGCTGCCCTTAGCACCCGCCAGGAGGACCCGGAAGAAATTACCCGTACGGGCAATCAACTGATGGAACGTATGATGTGGTATCTCTCGGCAGGTTATAGCATCAGCACGCCGCTGGGCTATTTCCGCCCCACTTCGCAGGGCGTATTCCTCGAAAACGAACTCACCTCGGCCCTCGACCGCAAGCGTCTGAAACTCGGCGTGGCCTACTCTGCAAGCAAGCAGATGCGCCAGCTGCTCGACGAGGTCGAAATCGATGTCGAAATACAGAAGTCGGTCACCGGCCCGCAGCTCTACTCCGTAGTCAGTGCGCAGGATGCCCAGAACCCGGCTGCCGCCCGTGGCGAAGACAGAGCTATCGAAGCCGGACAAACCTGTATTATCAAAGGTAAAAACATCAAAGTGGGTGGCGAGGGCGACCAGATCGGCGTCACCATCCAGCGCACCGATGGCGACTCGGGCGAAAAGTTCTTCTTCCCGGTGTCGAAGCTTTATCCGAATACAGCCATGCAAGTAGGTTTCGTTCTGCCCGCCTCGGTAGCGGACGGTTCTGTCTGGAGCGTTACGCTTTGCACACAGCTCGGCAGCAACGGCACCGCTTTACTTAAAGAGCCTCGCACCGCAACGATATCCGACTTTTTGTCGTAGGTGATGTAACGGAAACGCCCGGTGGCGACGATGATGATGACAGACCTGTCATCGAATAAAGCCAATCGCGGAATCCCCGTGATAGTAATCGCGGAACTTCCGCGATAGCCATCACGGACTTCGCGCGATAGGGATCGCGGTCTGGGCGCGATAAACGTTCCGATAGCACTACTTTGCAGTAGCTACTATATCCGGATCGTGTAGAAGTCGGAATGTAAATGATAGATAAAGTGTTAGGAACTTATAATGTAACGAATCAGCATAGGTATATTCAGTAAGAAACCAACGTTTGCCTTCTCGGAAATACTGAAAGGCTTGCAACAGGCAGTCAGTAGTGCCACAGGGATGCTTCAGGCGCAACAGATAGACAATCTTTCCCATTTTTGGATGAAGGACGGAAAACCAATTATCCAGAAGATAAAAGTTGGAGAACGCAACCTTGAAGTGCCGCTGATGACACTGATACCTCACAGTAATTTGGTGATGGATGATGTGGAAATCAAGTTCAAAGCCCGTATCGGTGCTGTGTCGTCTCATTCTTTTCCGAATGCGTTGGAAAGGCAACAATGTCATGTCGCATGCAGACTTGCAGATGGATATGGACGGCATCAAAGCCGATGCAGATGGTGTAATGGTAATCACCGTCCGTTTCAAAGTAAAAGATACACCCGAAGGCGTAGCCCGTCTGATGGATGAATATAACAAACAGATTTAATAACTAAAAAAATCTAAGATCATGAGTGAAGAAAAAAAGAAACCGGAAAACTCCGAACAGGAGTCTGAACAAGGTAATCCTTCTGCCAAATCAATCGTGCAACAGGCTATTACAAATGTGACCGAAGAATCTCAGGTTCAATCTGCTGATGGAGATAATGATGCACCCGCCTCAAATCCCGACCAAAAAAAGAAACTTGGTGAAAATGCTGCAGACAAATTCAAAGGATTGCCCATGCGTGAACTGATCGGTGGCCCGTTGTTTGCTGCTGCCGAAGCACAGGAGCGGCTGGCTGCTATTGCGTTGGATTATTACAACAAAATTGCGTTCTATGGAAAAGATGAAAAAGGACCTGATGGAAAAGAGCAAAAGGAGGGGGATACACGTCTTTTAAAGTTCAATCTGAATCGTCCTATTGAACAAGATGGAGCAATTAAAAAATGGAGCAAACAGTAGAAGCTCCCTTTATCGGATTGGTTCCTATTCCATCATTGCTGATTGACCGTGTTGATATTGATTTCCAGATGGAAGTGACAGATACGAATACGGAGAAGTCGAGCGTCAATACAGATACATCTACAAATCTTTCGGCAAAATGGTTCACAGTAAAGGCTGAAATTAGTGGTAAGGTATCGACTTCCCGTGAGAATATCCGCTCCACGAACCAGACTGCAAAGTATCAGGTGTATGTAACGGCCAGCCAGCAACGTCAAACCGAAGGCCTGTCGAAGCTAATGGATATCATGGCTAGTTGTATCGAGTCGATACCGGGAGCTTCTAATCCAGACCCTAAGCCAGGAACTTAAAGATTTTGATAATAAATTGTTTAATCAGGAAGAGAACGGGATGGAAAACGTTCTCTTCTTGGTTAATTAAAATAATAGATTTAATTCTGAAAAACAAATGATAATATGTACATGGAACACTCAGGGAAATCCTAATAATAATGTGTTAAAACGTAAAATTCTAGAGGAGTTATATGAAAAATGTGATGTGTTATTAATCCAGGAATGTGGAGGTTTGAATCAAGAGAATATGAATTTAATGGGGGCAGTAGTCTTTTCGGAAGAACAGGCTGGAAATGCCAATAATCGTTGTAGTACATGTATAATCACAAAAAAGCTGTTGATGCTTGTGATACAGAATCTCTTCAATCAGCGACAGGACGTTTTAGGTTAATGGTACAATTGGATAAAATTAATATTTATACTTTGCATGCGGAGTCTGGCACAGGTTCAGATGTTATATCAGCTTTACGAACTTGTGAACCTCCATTTATCATGGGAGGAGATATGAATTGTAGCCCTTCTCAATTAGTCGATATGCATACTGCGAGTACAAGGCATCTGATTGATACAGGGACAGACTCAAGATTAGGAATGCGAGCGAAAGTTGCAAAATCAAGTTCTAACACGCATCCAAGCTCTCATAATGAACTAGATTATTTTTTTGTATAATGGGGTAAGGTGTTTTAACACTAATACATATCACAAGCAAGGAAGAGATCATTTTCCGGTGATTACAGAGGTTTTTTTAGATGAAGATGAATACTAAAAATAGGTTGGGGGATCTGGAATACTGTAAAGTTCTACAGTGGAAACAGGCTGAATGGTAATCAAAATTTATTATTTATTGCGTGGAAAGTACCATCGAAAGCAATGGCCATAGAACAAAAAGGGAAAATCTATGTTTGGAGAAGTAGCTGAAAGAGCGTATCTTTGTTTGCATTCAAAGTAAACTCCTAAAAAGGTATAAATTATGGAAGAATATATAGCACCAACTCGGAAACGCATCCCCTACGGAATGATGAACTACGCAGTGATCCGTCGCGACGACTGTTATTATGTGGACAAGACCCGGTTTATTCCCATGATAGAAGAGGCGGACAAGTTCTTCTTCTTTATCCGTCCCCGTCGCTTCGGCAAGAGCCTGACGGTGAGTATGCTGCAACATTATTATGATGTGCGCATGAAAGACCGGTTCGAGGCCCTGTTTGGTGACCTTTACATTGGCAAACATTCCACACGCGACCGCAATAGCTACCTGGTGCTCTATCTCAATTTCTCCGGCATTGTCGGCGAACTGCATAATTACCGCAAGGGGTTGGATGCGCATTGCGGTACCACTTTTGAAAACTTTTGTAAGACGTATGCCGAATATCTGCCGCAGAACATAGTGGAGGAATTGCGTACAAAGGATGGGGCAGTGGAGCAACTGGATTTTCTCTATCAGGAATGTGCAAGAGTCGGCCAGCGGATTTATCTTTTCATCGACGAATACGACCATTTCACCAATGCCATCCTTTCCGATACGGATAGCCTGCATCGCTACACGGACGAAACGCATGGCGAAGGTTATCTGCGCAACTTCTTCAACAAAATAAAGGCTGGCACCTATTCCAGCATCGAGCGTTGTTTCATTACCGGCGTAAGCCCGGTGACGATGGACGACCTTACGAGCGGTTTCAATATCGGCACCAACTACTCGCTCACGCCTAAGTTCAACGACATGATTGGTTTTACGGAAGAAGAAGTGCGCCAAATGCTGACGTATTATTCTACTACCTCTCATTTCAACCACAGTGTAGACGAATTGATAGAGCTGATGAAACCCTGGTACGACAACTATTGCTTTGCAGAGGAATGTTACGGTGAAACAACGCTGTACAACTCTAATATGGTGCTCTATTTTGTTAAGAATTACCTGGATAATAATGGCAAGCCTCCCCGTAATATGGTGGAAGAAAACATTCGCATCGATTACGAGAAGTTGCGCATGCTTATCCGTAAGGACAAGGAGTTTGCTCACGATGCATCCATCATCCAGACCCTGGTGAATCAAGGCTACATCACCGGTGAACTGAAGACCGGTTTCCCTGCCGTCAGTATTACCAATCCTGATAATTTCATTAGTTTGCTTTACTATTTCGGGATGATTTCTATCAGCGGCACGCATGAAGGAAAGACTAAACTCACTATTCCCAATCAGGTGGTCCGCGAACAAATCTATACCTATCTGCTGAGCACCTACGACGAAGCAGACCTCAATTTCAGCAGTTACGAGAAGAACGAACTGGCCAGTGCGCTTGCTTACCGGGGTGACTGGAAGGCCTACTTCGGTTATATCGCCGACTGCCTGAAACGTTACAGTTCGCAGCGCGACAAGCAGAAAGGCGAGTTTTTCGTTCACGGCTTCACGCTGGCCATGACGGCGCAGAACCGTTTCTACCGCCCCATTTCTGAGCAGGACACACAGGCGGGTTATGTCGATATCTTTCTCTGTCCGCTACTAGATATCTATTCTGACATGAAGCACAGTTACATTGTGGAGTTGAAGTACGCCAAGTACAAAGACCCCGAAAGCCGCATCGAGGAACTGCGCCGGGAAGCCATTGCACAAGCCAATCGCTATGCCGACACGGAAACAGTGAAAAACGCTGTCGGCACCACAACGTTGCATAAAATCGTGGTGGTGTATAAAGGAATGGATATGCCAGTGTGCGAAGAGGTGTAGATTTATTTCAGATGCTCCTCGATCTCATTCAGTAAATTAACCCTTTCCAGCGAGAAAGTTGTATCGTGTGCCTGCAGGTATTCGAGCAACTCTTTGGCACGCAGGAGCATCGCCGGTTGGTTCTTGGGTTGCAGGTAGCTGCTTTCGATTAATGTTTTGATGGCTATTTCGAGACGCAGTATGCCGCTTTTCTCTTCGTTATCGAGGAAACGAAGGATATCGTCGGGGGCGGTTGTCATCAGGAAATCCTGATCCAGTTTCAGGTTCTCGAAAACGGTTTGTATCAACTCCGGATTCTTGCCGGCAGCATTATTATTACGGTTGAAGATCACCTGGGCAACCATTTTGCCCAGTTCTTCTATCTGTACCATGATTAAGTCTCTTTTCAGCATATTGGATGAATTTTATTCTACTGTTACACTAATAATCCGTATATCTTTTTTAGGACGGTCGTACTGGTCTTTCGGTTGGTTGGCAATGATGTCCAGTACGTCGAAGCCTTCCGTCAGTTTGCCGAAAATCGTATAGATGCCGTCCAGGTGATGGCAACCGCCGATGGTCGTATAGGCCTTCCGCTGTTCTTCGGTAAATATCAGATGGCCCGGAGTAGCCAGTATGACCGAGTCGATCTTTGCATTGATGGCGGCTACCCGTTTGTTGTATTCCCGCTTGTTACTTTGTTTCAGCATTTTCAGGTCTACGGATACGGGGCGGTAATACTCGTTGAGCGCTTTCTTGCGGATATCCTGGTTGGCTATCATTTCCAACGTATCCAGTTCGCCGTTGCGGTACACTTTCCCCTGCACGATAAAGAACTGCGACATATCCGATTTCTTTTGCGGATTCACATCATCGTTCTGCCGGGGAGCAACCAAGGCGCCTTTCTTATGGAAATATTTATCATTGAGTTCTGGAAGAATCTCTGCCGAAGAATCGCCAAAACCGCAACGTGCTCCGGCCGGTGCATTTCTGGAATCGGGAGCGCCTCCCTGTATCATAAATTCTTTAATAACGCGGGTAAACAGCGTTCCGTTAAACTCGCCTTGTCTGGCGCGATTGACAAATGTGCGGACATGATTGGGCACATCGTCATACAAGCGCGCCTTCATCGTTCCGACGTTGGTTGTGATAGTCACTGTTTTCTCCTGACTTTGGGCATGAATGGCTGTTACCGATAACAGGATTGCCAGCGTTATACCATATATTCTATTCATACTCTTGTTTTTCTTTTACCGGGTAAAGATACTATTTATGTTGTTAAACACAAACTTAATACTTACCTTTGCGGACTTTATTTAATGGCGAAAAGATTTTTTAATAGAATAGTATGACTTGGATCAATGATTTATTATAGGGAGAGGGCATTGGGCACTCCATCCTGCTACTGTCGTTTGTGATTGCGGCGGGTATCCAATTGGGTAAAATTAAAGTATTCGGTGTATCGTTGGGTATCACCCTGGTTTTGTTTGTCGGGATTGTTCTGGGGCACTTCGGCTTTACGATCAATCACAATGTGATTCACTTTTTTAAGGAGTTCGGTTTGATACTGTTTGTCTATTCGGTAGGTATGCAGGTTGGGCCCGGTTTCTTTTCTTCTTTCAAGAAAGGAGGGATTACGCTGAACATGCTGGCTTGCGGAATTGTATTCCTGGGTGTGCTGACAGCTATTATTCTGCATTACACGACAGGCATTCCAATGCCTACCATGGTCGGTATATTATCGGGAGCAGTAACCAATACGCCGGGACTTGGCGCGGCACAACAGGCATATTCCGATATGTACGGCGTTACTGATAATACGATTGCTTTGGGATACGCCGTCGCTTATCCGTTGGGTGTGATCGGTATTATCCTTTCCATTATATTTATCCGCTACGTTTTTCGGGTCAGCTTCGATAAGGAGAACGAACAGCTGAATAATGAAGATTCGTCGCATGCCAATGAGGCAAAATCGGTCTCGCTGATTGTGAAGAACCCGGCTATCTTCGGAAAGACGGTAGGCGAGTTGTCAGCCTTGCTGGAGCATCGCGATTTCGTTATTTCACGTATCTGGCATGACAACAATAAACAGATCGAGATTGCAGCGTCTACTACTCCCCTGAATGAGAATGATAAGATTTTCGTGATCACCACAGAGCAGGATGCCGAGACGATCAAGACATTCGTAGGAGAGGAGATCGATATGGAACGTAAGCAGTGGATTCGTATGGAGAGTCAGTTCATCAACCGCCGTATCCTGGTAACAAAGCCGGAATTGAACGGCAAACGCCTGGGACAACTGAAGTTGCGCCAGTTATACGGTATCAACATTACCCGTATCAATCGTGCTGGTATGGATCTGGTGGCTACTCCGAACCTTACCTTGCAGGTGGGCGACCGCGTAAACGTAGTCGGTACCGAAGCTGCCGTAACGAATGTAGAAAAGGTATTGGGTAACTCCATGAAACGTCTGAACGAGCCGAACCTGATTACGATCTTTATCGGTATAGCACTGGGTATCGTGCTGGGTAGCATACCTATCACATTCCCGGGGATTCCGCAACCTGTTAAGCTGGGACTGGCAGGCGGCCCGCTTATCGTAGCTATCCTGATCAGTCGCTTCGGATATAAATATAAGTTGATTACTTATACTACGCAGAGTGCTAACCTGATGTTGCGCGAGATCGGTACTACACTGTTCCTGGCATGTGTGGGGATCAGTGCCGGTGATGGTTTTGTAGATACGATTGTGAATAATGGCGGCTTTGCCTGGATCGGCTATGGCTTCATCATTACAACGGTGCCTTTGCTGATAATCGGCTGTATCGGCCGTTACTTCTGTAAGGTAAATTACTTTACATTGATGGGATTGATTGCCGGTAGTACGACCGATCCGCCCGCTTTGGCTTATTCGAATGCAACGGCCGGTAACGATGCGCCTTCGGTTGGATATGCAACGGTTTATCCCCTTACTATGTTCCTGCGAGTGCTTACGGCACAATTGTTAATATTGTTCTTTGCGTAATCGTATGTAATATGTATATTTGAAACCATGAAAACTACAAAATACAAAACGATTATCAGCGTACTGACTCCCGCTTGTGAGGGCTTCGGTAAATATCTGGAAATGAGCAAACGCATCGAACTGTTTATTGAAACCGGCGGGGCAAGTGAAAAAGAGGGCATGATGGAAGAAGGCTATATTGCCGAGTTCGCCGTCCTGCAGGAAAAACTATACAAGCTGGCGCTTGAAAAGAAGAAAAACGAATCTTGCTGATAAAATTGATTAGAGTAGCCTGGTGCCGGATTAATCCAGCATCAGGCTCATATATGATTCGCGGTAGGGGTAACCCATTACGATGCGTGTAAAGGTTTGTATATCCTGTTCTTTCAATAACTGTTCGGAAACAGGGGCATCTTTGTGGGTCGATACCCAATGGTGGGTCAGCCGTTCGCGGTCGATCACACGTGTCATTCCCATTGGACGGGTTCCCGGAACGATAGGCGGTGTTTTGTAGACGGCTTTGTTTACATCGTTTTGAAGGGTTATTTCCTGAAGCAACAAGTTCGCTACCCGGTCGTCGTCGTATAAGAATTCTTTAATATATACCTGCTGTTTTTCTTTCGGCAAAGATTTGTCCGGGGGAAGCACGAAAGCCATGCCTACCGGTTGTTCCTGCTCGTCGAGGGCGGTAAGCATCTGTCCGCCGTCCAGTTGCAGGTCGCGCAGGATAGTGATAAAGTCGTCTTGCGTATGGAGCACGCAACAGGTTCTTTTGCGCAATTGCCGGTCGAAGAATTTATACAACAGCCCGGTAGAGGGTACTTCCGGGGGGGGAACGACAGTCAGCTTCGGGGCCCAGACCGGTTCTTCGGGGCGCACATAAGTTTCCTCGGTGTAATCGAAAGCTTCCGTATAACCCAGTTCGCGGTAATAATCGAATAGCCATGGTTCGGCAGGGATCAGGGCGGCTACTGCTACCGAACGGTATTTCATTTTATCGAAAGCCTCTTGCATCAGTTGCTTCATCAACCCTTTGCCCCGCATCGAGGGGAGCGTGCAGGCTCCTGAAATATAAGCGACCGAAATTTCCGTCCCGTAGTAAGTCATCGTATAGGGCAGCATCTGCAAGGCAGAGACTACCTGCCCGTCCTTTTCGATAGCCAGCGTGTTTTCGTCTTTGTACACCCGATCGAAATAAAGGCGTATGAACTCTTCCGAATCATTAAACGAGAGACGCCACAGATTGATTATTTCTTGCTTGTTCATCTTCTTTATTGTTTAGCGTTTTCTTAATCGCGGCATTTTTTTCCAATAGTATGACCGGGTTATAAGAAAGTTTAGCCTGTCGAAGTCCCGGAATGCCGAGGTCTTCTTCACGATTGATGTAGACGAATTCTTCCGGCAGGCGGGAAGCGAATTCCTGGTTGATAACAGCGTATGCCCCCTCAAAGTTCACATCCGCCTTCTCTACATGTACGCCAAACGTATCGTGGTTGATCGGTGCGCCGAAGGTGAAAGCAATAACTTTGCCTTCCACCAGAAGGGCTCCACCGCGAAGTCCCAGCTCATCGTAATGGTTGAGGGCATTGGTCATCGAGATGCGCTCGAAGTTTAAATCTTTGGCATCGTTGTCCTCCTTGTTGGCTTTGTACCATTTACATTCCAGCTTCAGGCACTGCGGGATCAGTTCGGGGGTGATGGGGCTATATTCGTATTCGTATCTCTTTTTGAAGTTGTTGATATGGTTGCGTTTCGACTGGTACTTCTTGCCTTTCAGTAGTGCCAGGTCTTCGCGCAGGTAGATGTAATCGAAGTAATCCCGTTCGGGGATGTAAAAGAATCCGCCGGGCAGGGCTTGCTCCAACATCTCTTTCGCATCGGGGGTGACACCCAGCATGCAAAGGGGATGACCGTTTTGCAACGAGTCGGCTTCGAGCAATTCCAGGGCATACTTCAGGTCGCCATTGCCGGCAGGGGTCATATAGACAATACGGCTTTTTTCTTCTATCCAGAAGCGGATCAACAGGAAGCCGTCGACAACGGCAAACTCTGTGTCATACAGGAAACGCCAACTGCAAATATTGGCAAACGAATAATCGCAGTTGCGATAATTGTGAGGGAAAATGAACGATGTAATAAGTTCTTTATCCTCTATCGTAATTGGTTTAAAAGGAATCTTCATACTTTTCTTTTTGTTGTACAAATATAAAACTAATAAATGTACTCGAATGTTTAAAATGAATATATAAACGAAATAAAACCGGATATATGGGAGAGATGTGAAAGTAAGGATTATGC
>JAJPZM010000177.1 GCA_021204335.1 Parabacteroides sp.
TCTTTATAGTAACGCTTTTACAAAACAATAAACAAAATATCCGCAAAGTGCCATCTTAACCACCACACTGAGCAGGAATCCGGCAAATGCCCCGAATCCGGCCTTAAAAGCCGACAACGTTTGCTTCCCACCCAGTAATTCCCCGATTACGGCTCCGGCAAACGGCCCGAACAAAACACCCCAGGGCGGAAAGAGGAAGATTCCTGCCACCGTCCCTATCACGCAACCCCAATTGCCCCATTTACTGCCCCCGCCATATTTAGATCCCAACACCGGAGTCAGGTAATCCGTCAACTGCACGATCACGACCAGGATCGCCCAAACCACTAATTGGGTGACCGAGAAATGTACCCTATCGGTAAAATGCAACAGGATAAGCCCCAGATAAGAGACAGGCGGCCCCGGCAAAACGGGTAGAAAACAACCGGCAAAACCCACCAACAGGCAGATAGCTCCTAAAATTATTAAAAAGATGTCCATTAGTTCATTATATTACTGTTTTATGCTCCCAACAAATCTGTGATTACTCAAAGATATAAAAAGTATTTTGCCGGGATAATAATTCGCCCGATATTTGCCATACGAATACAACTTAATTAAAAGAGATGATATGGACTTATCGGAACAAGCATATATAAATGTAGAAAATGCCAGCGAGAACAACCTGAAGCATGTATCACTGAAAATACCCAAGAAGCAGATCACTATCTTTACCGGTGTTTCCGGTTCCGGCAAATCGTCGCTGGTGCTCGACACGATCGCAGCCAAGTCGCGGCGCGAACTGAATGAAACGTTCCCGAGCTTCGTCCAACAATACCTGCCCAAATACGGGCGGCCGCATGTGGGGAATATCGAGAACCTGCCGGTCGCCATCGTGATAGATCAGCGCAAGCCGGCACCGAATGCCCGTTCTACCGTCGGTACTTATACGGATATCTACTCCCTGTTGAGATTGCTGTTTTCGCGTGTCGGGAAACCGTTTGTCGGCTATTCGGACACTTTCTCTTTCAACCATCCGCAGGGAAGATGTCCCCGATGCGACGGATTGGGAGAGATCAGGGAGCTGGACGTGCACAAGCTGGTCGACTTCAACAAATCGCTCAACGACGACGGCGTGATCAATTACGTAGCCTTCAAACCCGGCGAATGGCGGTGGATCCGCTACGCCAATACGGGACTGTTCGACCTGGATAAAAAGATAAAAGATTATTCGCCGGAAGAGCTGGAACTGTTCTTATACTCCCCGATCGTCAAGCTGAAAAACCCGCCTGCTGCCTGGCCTAAGACGGCCAAATACGAAGGGCTCGTCACCCGCATGTACCGGAGCATCATCAACTCGGAAGAAGGGAAAGTACACCAGAAGCTGCTCGAACCTATGCTGACTATGGGGGTCTGCCCCGATTGCAACGGGACACGCCTCAACCCGACCGTCTTGTCGTGCCGTATCAACGGGATGAATATTGCGGAAATAACCGGGCTGGCGATTCCCGACATCATCGATTGGCTGAACAGGATCGACGATCCGTTGGCATACGACCTGAAGCAGGCCATCGGCAGCCGGTTGTCGGCGCTTGTCGAAATCGGGCTGGGCTATCTGACGCTCGACCGTAGCATGGGAACACTTTCGGGCGGCGAGGCGCAACGATGCAAGATTGCCAAATACATCAACTCGTCGCTATGCGACATGCTTTATATCCTGGACGAACCCAGTGTCGGGCTGCACAGCCACGACATCCACCTGTTGAAAGCCTCTGTCCGCAAACTGCGCGACCATGGCAATACGGTTCTCCTGGTGGAACACCATAAAGAGATGATCGGGATTGCCGACCACATCGTCGACATGGGCCCCGGCTCGGGAATGGACGGCGGCAATATCCTCTTTGAGGGCAATTACGAAGAACTGTTGCAAAGCGGAACGCAAACCGGAAAGATGATTGCCGAAAAAGTGCCTTTGAAACCAACGACCCGCACGCCATCGGGCTGGTTCACCCTCGAGCATGCCACCGAGCATAATCTGAAAGATCTGACCGTCCGTTTGCCGATGGACGTACTGGCAGTCATTGCCAGTGTGGCCGGCTCCGGTAAAAGCTCGCTGATGGAGTGTTTTCGCAAAGCCTGCCCGGAAGAGGTTATCTATATCAGCCAGAAGAATATAGGCATTAGCCTGCGCTCCACTCCTGCCACCTACCTGGGCGTTGCCGACGATATACGGAAACTCTTCGCCAAAAAGAGCGGTGCCGGATTGAGCATGTTTACTTTCAATGGGAAAGGCGGCTGCCCGGTCTGCGGAGGCAAAGGAGTAATCGTCTCCGACATGGCTTTTATGGATGCAATAGAAACCGTATGCGAGGCTTGCGGCGGTTTGCGATACGCGCCCGAAGCCTTGCAATATACGGTAGACGATCTCAATATCGCTGAAGCAATGGACTTGACGGTCAGAAAGGCATCCCTCCACTTCGCCGGAACGGTTATTGAGGAGAAGTTGAAGCCGCTCATGCAAGTCGGGCTTGGTTACCTGCATCTCAACCAGTCGCTTTCCACCCTTTCGGGGGGGCGAGCTACAACGTGTAAAGCTGGCGTCTCACCTGGATGACCACGGTAAAATATATGTCTTGGACGAGCCGACCGACGGATTGCACGTAAAAGACATCCGCCACATCATCGAGCTTTTCGACTCGATGGTCAGCCAAGGCAACTCGATCTTCCTGGTAGAACACAACCTCGACGTATTGAAAGCCGCCGACTATGTAATCGAACTGGGACCGGGTGGCGGACAGATGGGCGGCAAACTCCTTTTTGCCGGAACGCCGCGCGAAATACTTACCTGCCCCAATTCTATTACGGCAAGTTATTTGCAAGAAGAATTACCGGAGAGACATTAGGGGTAAGCTGGAACACTACTCGTAAGATTTGAGTGTTTCACTTCTTTTCAGTTTTGAGCCTAATAGACGCAAATATAAATAATCAAGACGCAAATATATACTGACGCGGATGATGCGGATTTCGCGGATAAGAAAAGATGTTTCAATGTTTTAATCCGCGTTATTCGCGTCATCCGCGTCAATATATTCGCGTCTATCAGATTCATTTCTTTCTATAAATGACTCAATTATCCCCAACATTAAAACTTCTCTTTAACGCGATTACCCGATTCGGATAATCGCATTCGTTCGAAGTCTTACGTTACCGTATATCATAACTATGCAATATCCAGAAATACGAACTGTTAATATCAAACACTCTCTCCTTCTTAAGTTTCAAAACCAAATACCTTACGGCAGCATTGAGAGAAGATTGTTTAATTATTAATTAACTATATTCCGAACACAACGAACGAGGGCGGGATAATTTGGATTAGTAGTAGTAGATGTTTTTTGACCAAAATATCTTACTATCACTCCTTCAGTATTAAACGAACAACTCCAGTAGTAGTCAGTAGTATTGGTAGTAGTGATAAATGGTTCAAACCCATCTATTGCCATTAATGAATATCTAGATTGATACATACTATACAGTTCGGCAGCTGTAGGTATACGCCAACCCTTGCTTTGACAATAACGATTAGCGTCGTTATAATCTATCTTCTCACGATATTGTATCTTATCAACCTCAATACTACCAACAATAGCCGGAACCTCCTTTGACTCTTGCTTGACACTTATACTAGCTATACGTGCTGGATTAGCTGTTACCGTTACAGTAAACGACCCCGTACGTTCACGACCTTCATTATCTTCTCCCGTAAAGGTTAATTCTGAATATCCACTACCTGCAATAGGACTCACTTTTATACTATTACTCTCTTCGGGAGATATGGTCCATGCCAAGCCGGCCGTTGCCGAAACTGATCCGGTAACCGTTTTAGTACCATCAGCAGGTATCTTTTCTGTCGGACCGGTAGCAGTAAACACTGACCCTTCTTGGGTGATAGTTATTGTTCCTGTTGGGCCGG
>JAJPZM010000222.1 GCA_021204335.1 Parabacteroides sp.
ATTTTCATAATAACAAATAGATTTAGGCTGTTTTTTATCCCAAAACAAAGAAACTTGTTCTTCCTTTTCAGAAAGAGACAATAAACGGATCGTATTGGACTTTCCTTTATTGATTACCTGATAATTGGACAACACCACTTTATCACTACCCTTAATAGAGAAGGAATTCCGGGGTTTAAATTCTTTTTGGTCTGCACCGCAATTAACGGACGATATTGTTCCATTGCAAACCGGTTCGAACGGACAACGTCATACCCGCCAATATGAGGCAAAACACGATATTTGAAACCGATCTTACCATCCTGGCTCAACCGGAAATTCGTATGCCAATGATTATTTAGTGCCCATGAATAGATAATCGAACTAGGTTGAATTTTCCGAATCCATTTCGGAGAACCGTCGGCCCCACCAATAATATTAGCCGTAATATCCCCGCTTTCAAAGGCACAGGCATTCATCGAACACCAGGTTATCCCCTTATTATCATTCGATATGTTCAACCAACGTTGCAAAGCAATCCAGTTACGGTTTCCCGCCTTCAACTGATCTTTTTCCAACTCCATGACTCCCCAGGGGATATTGACCCTGACTTTGCTTTGAGGAACATCAAACGCAAAACCGAAATGAATACCCTCTTTCTCCACAACAGCCTGTTTATCAACAATGTTATTAAATTCAACGCTTGCAGAACCTTTTGTCAACCGGATTTCACGTGTCAGGCTATTACAACCTTTCGCTTTGGAGGTCACAACCAACGAATTGACCAACTCACCTCTTCCCCTACGGACACTTTTATATCCGTATCCTTTAAGGCACGGGCAGAAGTATTGCCCCTTCCAGATAGCGGAAACTATTCAAAGCAGAAAGAGCTTCCGAATCTACAAATTCTTCTCCTTTATATTTAAGGTTTATCACATCTCCGGTTGTTGGGTCTACAACAACCTTTACAATGCCATTATCCAATGTCGTACCTGCCGGTTCCAACAGGTGAGCCGGGCGTACCTCTTTTCTTAATTTGAACGTCTTATTAGCCAAAGCTGGAACATCCTCTGCCATGAAGACCAACTCGCCGGTAGATAATTTCTGACATACTACATCCTTGCCATTGGCATCTTGCAACGATTGGTAAGCATCTGCAATTTCTTTTGACAATGTAACCAATCCGCTTTGTGCCCATGTATTGGTGTTGAAAACGGTAACAATATCAGAGTTTTTATCTTCTATATTCTTGTAAGCCATCTCCATTACCTGGTCTGTCAACTCTTTTGCCTTATCGAAATAGCCAAGTTTGGTAGCCAAGATATTATCGCTGATAGGTTGTTGAGCCGGAGCCATGTAAGCCCAGGTATGCTCCGTACTTAAGATGATGTTGCGCCATGCTTCCCGGATTAAATCAACAGGTTCTTCTTTGTCCGGCTGCAACATGCTCCACAATATTTCGGCTTGTACCAATTTATCTTTTACCTCACGGCTTTCTCCCGTCTTTTCTGCACTTGAACCCAGACCGTCCGTCCAATATTCGGTGTAATCACCTTGTAATGTAGGCAATTGGTCGGCATACTTTTCAAAAGCCTGCATCATTTCCGTTGCCGTACAGATTTTCACATGTGGATAAGCATATTCTTCATTCCAGCTTTTGACGGCATCGGGAAGATCCACATCAATAGGCGTGTTATCGGCCATACACCAAGTCATCGGGAAAACATCATACGGATAATCTTTATCTTTTTCCAACTTTGGTAACACATCTGCCAGATAAGCATCGATGAAGTTTTCTCTCGGATTGTCTGTCTTAACAACAGGAATCAACTTAGAACGGTCTGTTTGCCCTGCTAGTTTAGGCCAGAAATATTTTCCTTTAGCCAAAGCTCCCGGAGTATAAGCTCCTGGCTGCATGAACAGGACTTTAGATTTCCCATCCGGACCAATCCACCAGAAAGGCTTGAAACTCATTTCCGGAGAAAGCCCGGTTCGGTCATAACCATTAAATAAAGATAAGCAATAGGAAATACCCAATTGATTAGCAGCAGAAACAACTCCCCAGGATACACCGGGTATATCCACTTGAACCATTGTTTTTACCTCTTTTCCGGTCTCTTTTTCCATCTTTTTACCAAAAGAGAATAGTTGCAACAGTTCTTCATCACTGCTGGCACTTGTATTCGTACTGACATAACCGGCATCGACGGATATATAACCTTTTTTATGGCCTCAATCAGCTTCTTTTTCTTTTCCGGCGATTCACTATTCAAATAACGTTCGATCGGCCATGTCACCTCCGGATTCCAACGGAAGCGGGCATCTTCCGGATAATCAGCCGTTTTTTCAGCCAAATCCATGGCTACGTCCAAATTACGTTTATGAATGAACTCCACATTTTCCTGTGTATTCGTATAGCCTATATCCACATGAGAATGAGGATAAATATAAACAGTCCAATGCCGCATTGACGGAATGATTACCTCGCGAGAGACTTTTTCTCCTCCTATTTGCAAACAGGCAATAATCGTATCGGTTTGCTCAAGACCGATCTGCGGTAACAATAGAACCGGAATAGAGTCGGGGCGAGACGCTTGCAACACGATTGTTTCATTTCCTTTTTTTGGAAACGATTTCCACTTTTGCACCAGCTATATTCTTATTTCCCCGGTAAGTTAAAATGATTTCACGACCGGCCTCTTTATCCGGGCGATATTTATAATGGTTACATACCCGGACATCCAGCAAATCCGGCTGAACAACTCCTAATGCTGCTGTACTCCATAAAAGTAATCCTACAATAAATTGATGTTTCATGCTATTTAATCGGTTAAATAATTTATTAAAACGATTTTCTTCTCTTTTATAGATAACGTCCATATTCATGAACTGTTTCAATCAGGCATTTTACATTCGCCGTAGGAATCAGATCATGGAAACTATGATCGGTTGTTATGATATATCCTCCATCGTCTGCTGCATCCCGAATACAACTTAATACCTCCTCTTTTACATCCTCCGGATTAGACGAAGCCATTGTAACCTTGTTATTTACATTTCCAATAGGAGTCAATTTACCTTTATACCGCTCCTTTACAATTTTGAGATCCATACCCGCAGCCCGTTCTACCGGATGAAGTGCATTTATACCACAATCCACCAAGTCGTCGAGTACATCCCATATTCTTCCGTCATTATGCATGATAACAGGAATACCCAATGCTTTAATACCTTCAACCATCCGTTTCAAATAAGGAATAAAGAATGTTCTGAAATCATCCGGCGATAAAAGGAGAGAATCCGTACTTCCCCAATCATCAGAGATTTGGACACAATCAACACCGCCTTCTTCTGCTGCCAGCTGAATGACTTCCAATGTCCATTTTAAGACAGCCTCATTCATTTCATGGGCCATTTCCGGATCTGTATACATTGTAATAGCTAATGTACTGAAATCCATCAAGTACCAGGATACCATAGTAAACGGGCCCAAAATGCCTAAAACAATGGCTAACTCTTGTGTATTAGCAGCTTTCGCATCTTTAAAAATCCGGAGTCGGTAATCAGTATTTGCCTCCGGCATTTTATAATTTTCCCAATCTTCCCTACTTTTGACAGGGGTATCTATCTGAGCAATAATAGGCCAGCCGTTTTTACAATAAGTCACTCCCCACTCATCTTTATAGGTTTCTCCCGGCTGATGCGGTGTTTCTTCAATACCACAAAATCCGTTAATCGGAATCCATAGGCCGTCAATGCCTAATTTAGCTGCCAATTGGGCTTGTGCTTTACCATCATATAGAACAGTTGTGTATCCCAACTCTTCTTGTAAAAGTTTTTGACTAAACAAATGTCCTGTAATAGGAATACGATCAGGTTTTCCTCCCAATAATGCCGTTAGAAATCGTTCTTTTGAAGTCATGATATATAGAATTAGATTATTTAACCGATTAAAAC
>JAJPZM010000139.1 GCA_021204335.1 Parabacteroides sp.
TAACTCCGACTTCAAATCCAGAATTTATAATAGGACATTATGCGGATAATCATTTCTCAAAAAAGCCCCTCGCGGACGCAAAGTGGCGGTTAAGGAAGAGAATACACTGCTCCCTTTTCTGTTTCAGTTGCTAAGCGAACAGAGCAAAAGTTCCGTAAAAGCCTTATTGGCGCACGGACAAATCTTGATAAACGGGAAGGTAACCTCCCAGTTTAACGCTCCTTTAGTGCCGGGAGACGAAGTTGAGATTAGTTATGAACGGGGAAAGGTGGAGTTCAGCAATCCCTTGTTGCACATCGTTTGGGAAGATGACGACCTGATCGTGGTCAACAAGAAAGAAGGACTCATGTCGGTTGCGAGCGACCGGGTAAAAGAACGTACCGCCTATCATCTGTTGAGCGATTACGTAAAAAAGACAGACCCGAAGAACAAGATATTTGTGCTGCACCGCCTCGACCGCGACACATCCGGATTGATGATGTTCGCCAAAAACCAACGGGTGCAAAAAGCGTTGCAATCGAATTAGAACTCGGCCATTACCGCCCGCAGCTATGTGGCCGTAGTGGAAGGCCGTCCGGAAAAAGATTCCGACCTGATCGTCTCCACACTGACCGAAAATGCGAAAATGCAGGTGTATGTAACAGCGGAAGGAGATGGCAAGGAAGCTATTACCCGCTATCATCTGCTACGCAGCAACGGCCATTATTCTTTGCTGGAACTCGACCTGGAGACAGGGCGCAAAAACCAGATACGTGTCCAGATGGAACCCATCGGACATCCCATCGCCGGCGATTATAAGTACGGCGCAGAAACCGATCCCGCCCGGCGGCTGATGCTTCACGCCCGACGGCTCTTCTTTATACATCCGACGACCGGAGAAGAATTACGCTTTGAAACCCGCGTCCCGGATGCATTTGTATCATTAGCTAAATAACTAAAGCGGAATAAATATCGTATGAAGAAGTTCCTTAGTATCTTTTTACTGGTGTTCGTAACACTGGCTGTACAGGCCCAAATACACCAGCCTGTCAAGTGGAAAATAAAACTGGAAGACTCCAAAACGGCAGAAAAAGAAATTGTGTTTACCGCCACTTCCGACAAAGGCTGGCATTTGTATGACATGAACCTGCCTAAAGGAGGACCCGTTTCCACTACTTTTACGTTCGAAACCCTGAAAGGTGCCGAACTGATCGGTCAACCGGTTTCCTTGGTTAAACCTACTGTGGTATACGACGAACTGTTTGCCATGGATCTTCGCTGGTATCCGGGAACTGTTTCGTTCACCCAAAAAGTAAAGATAAACGATCCTGCCAAATTTAAGATCGAAGGAGAAGTGGAGTTTATGGCTTGCAACGACGAGACTTGCCTTCCGCCCGACCGGGTTAGCTTCAACTTCGATGCTAAAAACACCAAACTGACGCTGTCTGCGGATGCACCACTTGTAGATAAAGACGATGTAACAGCTGAACAACCGGATACCGACCAGGTGATTGAAGAAGCAGAAACGCTGATAACTCCCGATCCGGCCGCAAAAACAGAAACAATAATTGCCAGCCCTGCCGCAATAGCCGGCGAGTTGACAGACAATACCTCCCTTTGGACACCGGTTATCGATGAACTGAAAGCATTTGGCGATACGACCGTTTCAGCCACCGATACTTCCTGGTCGTTTATCTTCTTCGCCGGGTTCCTGGGTGGATTGATCGCATTGCTGACCCCATGTGTCTGGCCGATGATCCCGATGACGGTAAGCTTCTTCCTGAAACGCACGAAAGACCGGAAGAAAGCGATACGCGACGCACTGACATACGGACTATCCATTATCGTTATTTATCTGGTAATGGGATTGCTTATCACAGGTATATTCGGAGCCAGTGCCCTGAACGACCTTTCTACAAATGCTATCTTTAATATTATATTCTTCCTGTTGCTGGTTGTATTTGCCGTTTCGTTCTTCGGAGCATTTGAATTGGTTTTGCCGGCATCATGGACAACAAAACTGGATAGCAAAGCGGATTCTACCACCGGTATATTAAGTATCTTCTTTATGTCGTTCACACTGGTGCTGGTTTCTTTCTCCTGTACCGGACCTATTATCGGAACGTTGTTGGTACAGGCCGCATCCATGGGTAATGCTGTTGGACCGGCTATCGGAATGTTCGGGTTTGCACTGGCACTCTCCATTCCGTTCAGTTTGTTTGCGATCTTCCCCAATATGCTTCAAAGCATGCCGAAATCCGGCGGATGGCTCAACTCAGTAAAGGTTGTATTAGGATTCCTGGAACTGGCATTGGCATTGAAGTTCCTTTCGGTTGCCGACCTGGCTTACGGCTGGCGTTTGCTCGACCGCGAAGTATTTATTGTATTATGGATTGTAATCTTCGTACTGTTAGGCTTCTACCTGCTTGGCAAGATTAAGTTCAGCCACGACAGCGATTTGAAATATGTATCCGTACCCCGCCTGTTTATGGCAATCATTTCATTTGCTTTTGCCGTTTATATGGTTCCGGGATTATGGGGCGCTCCATTGAAATCGATCAGTGCGTTTACACCTCCTTTGTACACGCAGGATTTCAGCTTATACGACGATGAAGTACATGCTGCTTTCGATGATTACGAAACAGGTATGGCATACGCCAAACGACACAACAAGCCGGTTATGATCGACTTCTCCGGCTTCGGTTGCGTAAACTGCCGTAAAATGGAAGCCTCCGTTTGGACAGACCCAAAAGTAAAACACATACTTGAAAATGATTACGTACTGATCACCCTCATGGTTGACGACAAAACCAAACTGCCGCAACCGATCGAAATCGAGGAACATGGTAAAGTACGCAAACTGAAAACAATCGGTGATAAATGGAGTTACTTGCAACGCAGCAAGTTTGGCGCCAACGCCCAACCCTTCTACATTCTGCTGAATGACGAAGGCAAGCCACTCGGCCCGTCGTATGCATTCAACGAAGATGTTTCCAAATACATCCAGTTCCTGCAAAACGGACTGGCCCAATTTAAGAATCAGGAAAAATAAATAAACAAAGGGGCGGACTAACAATCCGCCCTCTTTCATCAACAGAATACCAAATGGCAACAAGACAAGAAAAGAAGGAAGCCTTCGGGCAACTACTCGACATTCTCGACGAATTACGCGTGAAATGCCCCTGGGACAGGAAACAAACAAACGAAAGCCTTCGTACAAACACAATTGAAGAAACGTACGAACTGTGTGACGCTATCATTAAAAATGATAACTACAATATCAAAAAAGAGCTGGGCGATTTGCTTCTGCATATCGTCTTCTATGCAAAAATAGGCGAAGAAAAAGAAGCCTTCGACATCAAAGACGTATGCGACAGCCTTTGCCAGAAACTGATCTTCCGCCATCCGCACGTGTTTGGTGACGCATCGGCCGATACCGCACAAAAGGTAGAACAGAGCTGGGAACAAATAAAGCTAAAAGAAAAAGGCGGCAACAAAACCGTTCTGGAAGGTGTCCCTTCTTCCCTGCCTTCAGTGGTCAAAGCCCACCGCATCCAGGATAAAGCCCGCAACGTTGGTTTCGACTGGGAACAACGCGACCAGGTATGGGATAAAGTGCATGAAGAATTTACCGAACTGAAAGCCGAGATCAATAAAATGGATGCCGACAAGATGGAAGGCGAATTCGGCGACCTGTTCTTCAGCCTGATCAACGCCGCCCGCCTGTATAAGATCAATCCCGACAATGCACTGGAGCGTACGAACCAAAAGTTCATTCGCCGTTTCAATTATCTGGAAGAACATACCATCAAAGAGGGACGTTCTCTAAAAGAAATGTCTTTGGAAGAAATGGATAAGATCTGGGACGAAGCCAAATCGAAAGGGTTATAAAAAACAAAAGGGGAACCGACATCACGTCGCCACCCCTCCCTTAACTTAAACGC
>JAJPZM010000167.1 GCA_021204335.1 Parabacteroides sp.
AAAATATATTAATAGTTTATTCTTCCTGTTATTGTTTTTGCTGCTATGAAAAGCGGTAGGCTAGGCAATTGTTGTGAATTAAAAAAGTATAGATGAAAAAAGTATTGATATTCATATTATTAATGATGGGATACATCAGCTTCGAAGGAAAAGCGCAGAAAATTGCAGTTAAAAGCAATCTTTTGTATGATGCGACTACGACTATGAATCTTGGTCTGGAGTTTGGCCTGTCCGGAAAATGGACATTGGATATTCCTGTCAACTACAATCCGTGGAAACCGGATAATGGCAGGCGTTTACGGCATTGGGGCATACAACCGGAAGCCCGTTACTGGTTTTGCGAAAGTTTTAACCGGACATTTGTCGGGTTACATGCTCATTATGCCGATTTCAATGTCGGGGGCTTGCCTTCTATTTTCAGTGAAAACATGCAGAAGAACCGGTATCAGGGACATCTGTATGGTGCAGGTCTTTCTATCGGACACTCCTGGATACTGAAAAAACGGTGGAGTATCGAGGCTTCACTGGGGCTGGGACATGCGCGTATTGAATATGAAAAGTATCCTTGTACGGAGTGTGGTTCTAAACTGAAAGATACCGGAAAGAACTATTTCGGTCCGACCAAGGCTAGTGTATCAATTATTTATATAATAAAGTAAAGAGGATGAGGGTAAAAAGAAAAATACCATTTATTATATGTGTATTGGTCGCTTTGTACCTGAATATAGGTTCGATTATGGCTCAAGCACGTTCTTATGAAGGTTCTATTACCGTGAATTCGGTACGATTGGAACAACTAGGTGATTCCTTATATATAGATATGGATATTGTTTTGAACGGCGTAAAGGTGAAATCCACACGAGGGGTGGAGCTTATGCCGCAATAGGTATCAGGCGAAAATAGTTATCGTTTCCCGAAAGTAGTCCTAAAAGGGCGTGACGAATATTTGGTTTACGAACGTACTCTCTCGTTGATGAGTGCAGAGGAGAAAGCTAATTATGACAGACCTTATGCGGTGGAGCGGATAAATAAAATAACGAATAAGACGATACGGTATCGTTATACTCTGCCGTATGAATCGTGGATGACCGATGCCCGTCTGGATATGCAGCGGGACGAATGCGGCTGTGGCGAAACGCTTTTGATGAAGGTGGAACCGGTTGCCGACAAAGTAACGTTGGAATATATCCCGGAACCTTATACCGTAGTGCCTAATATGGCTTTTATCAGACCGATAGTTGAGGAAATTAAACGGCGTGACATACAGGTCGAAAGTTTCCTGGATTTTGAAGTGAATAAAGTTGATATTCGTCCTGAATATATGAATAATCCTCAGGAGCTGGCTAAGATCCGGCGCATGATCGATGATCTGAAGTCGGACCCGAGCATTGATGTAAAGAGTTTGGATATTATAGGATACGCTTCTCCGGAAGGTTCATTGGCAAATAATAAACGTTTGTCCGAAGGCCGTGCGATGGCGTTGCGCGATTATCTGGTTTCCCGTTACGACTTCCGGAGGAACCAGTATCAAACCATTTTCGGTGGTGAAAACTGGGATGGCTTGGTGAAAGTGCTTGAAGCCGGCGATATGGATTACAGGAATGAGGTGTTGGCTATCATCGATAACTATCCGCTTGAAACAGAGAGAAAAGCGAAGTTGAAATAGCTTCGGGGAGGTGTGCCTTATCAATATTTGCTACGGAATGTATATCCGCGTCTGCGTGTTGCCGTTTGTAAAGTAAACTTTAATGTAAAGAATTTTGATGTGGAAGAAGCGAAGGAAGTTATTAAAACGCGTCCTCAGAATCTAAGCTTGAACGAAATGTTTATGGTTGCCAACAGTTATCCGGCCGGCTCGCCCGAATTTATCGAAGTGTTCGAAATTGCTGTACGGATGTATCCGGAAAATGATATTGCCAATATGAATGCGGCAGCTGCTGCCATTATGCGTAATGATCTGGTTGCAGCAGAACGTTACCTTAATAAGGTAAATTCAAAAGAACCTGAATGTATAAATTCATTAGGTGTAATCGCTTTGTTGAAAGGAGACTATGAGTTGGCTGAAAAGTATTTGAAAGCAGCTGCCGGTTCCGGCTTGGATGCAGCCAAAGACAACCTGGATGAACTGGCGAAGAAGAAAGCGAATATGGCTGAGATTGAAAAGAAAAAGAAATAAATAAGTAAAAACGACTAATTAAATTAAAGTGAAATGAAAAAGAAGAATTTATTAATGTATGCACTTGCAAGCTTGGTGCTTGCAGGGTGTAGTGAAGATCTTCCGGATGGAGGGGATGGCGGTAATGGTACACCCAGTGCCGGAGGAGATGCCTGGGTCTCTCTGAATATCCAGACAGCGGGAGCAACCAAGGCATTGCATGACCCCGAGCAGGAAAATGGTACGGCTAATGAAACAAAAGTGAGTAAGATAATGGCCCTTTTCTTTGATGCTCATCTTACGGATGTCCCTAATAATCCAAATTTGCTAAGTACAGTATCGTGGGATGCCGGAGATCCTGAAATAAGTAATCCGGGACAGCCTATTGGAACTCCGACAAAGGCTTTTAAGGTGAAAAAAGGTTCGAAAGCTTTTTTGATTGTATTAAATCCTTCTCCTGATTTTGAAGCTAAAGTAAGTACAGCTGAAACTTTTAATGATGTAAATCAGGCAATTATCAACACTAATGTGAGTTCGGCTATTGGTTCGAATAAAGATTACTTTATGATGACAAATGCCAAAGGCAAACTGGAACCGACAACAATTGCAACTTCTGGTAGTTCAACGACTGTAGTTGATGATGATCTGGTTACTTATGCAAATCCTACTGATGCGGAATTAAATTCTTATGTTGTTAAAGTAGATCGTGTTGCTGCAAAAGTTCGTTTGTTTGCAGATACTAAATATGATAAAGGTAGTAGTCTTGATATTAATACCATAGGATGGACTTTGAACGTAACAAATAAAAAATACTATCCGATGTCTGAAAGAGATTTAACATGGTTGGAAAGTACGCCTCGTGGTTGTATCACTCCGTTTGATATCTGGAAATTTGGCTCTTATAGAATAGGCCCGAATTATAACAATCAGAAGAAAACTATGGCAGATATAACATCTCCTCTTTACAAGGAAAATTATGATTATTATACTCATGCTACTGCACCATCTTGGCAAGTCGCAACAGCTGATTCTACAGGAACCAATGCCGAAAAGATACCGGCTTTGTATTGTTTAGAAAATACTCAGGAAGAAGATGATAACTACCAAGCTTATACTACGCATGTTTTGTTGAAGGTGGAAAGTCAGCCTAAAGGATTGAAACTTCCGGGCGGTGTTATTTATGATGGAGATGCAAACAACGATGCCGATGTGGATGAAGAAGGGACTGTTAATTCCGGTAGTGACTGGATTAAGATTGGTACTAATGGATATTATTCTTACAACTTGGTTGTGAAGTATATTGAGGCTGAATTAACTTCAAAATATAGGGACAAAGATCCGGATAATTTCCTTCAGACTTCGGTTACTAATCAATTTGGAGCTTACCTTGATGCTTTAGTTGCACAAAGTGTCCTCAATGTAAAAGCTGTTGAGCTTCCTACAAAAGACGAATTCGATGAAAAACTTGCTGCGGCTAGTAACGATTCGGTTAAGGTGATAAGGGATATTGCCGCAGAATTCTATCAGGGTGGTGTTATAACCCATGGAGCTGATGCCCATGGAAATGTATCTTATTACAAAGGCGGACAAGGCTATCATGTTATTATGATTAAACATGATAATGATTCAGATAACACAAATAATAAGTATGGAGAATTTGGTGTGGTACGTAATTCTGTATATGATATTGCTATTAAGGATATAAAGAGTCCGGGTTATCCGATTATTCCTGATCCTGATCCTGAAA
>JAJPZM010000296.1 GCA_021204335.1 Parabacteroides sp.
GAGAAACTTTTTCTGAAATAATACTGTTTTATTCTAAAAAAACAGCATATTTGTCACCTGTTAAAGAGAGAAAACATAGAATGACGCAAGAATCGAACCATAAAACCTACAAGTTAGGGCTCGCTCTTAGTGGGGGCGGAGCGAAAGGATTTGCACACATCGGTGTGTTTAAACTGCTTGAGGAATGCGGGTTGATGCCGGACGTGGTCGTGGGAACGAGCGTCGGCGCGTTGATGGGTGCCCTGTTTGCCGACGGTTATTCGGCAGATGAGATAAAAGAGCTCTTTACCGGACGCGAGTTTTCCGAATTCGCACAATTACAGCTCCCTAAATCGGGATTGTTTGACAGCAAACGGTTCCGTCATTTTTTGAGACGCCATCTGAGGGCTAAAACTTTCGAGGAGTTGAAAGTTCCCTTGATCGTGGTGGCTACCGATCTGGATAACGGCGTGAGCCACGAATTCCGTAGCGGTCCTATCGTGGAAGCGGTTACTGCCTCGTGCAGCATCCCGATCATTTTCAGCCCGGTGGTTATTAACGGAGTGCATTATGTGGATGGCGGTTTGTTCCACAATTTCCCGGTTTCTATTATCCGCGAGGATTGCGAAAGGGTGATAGGGGTGAATGTGAGCCCGCTTATCCCCCAGAAATACAAGCAAACGATCTATCATATTGCAGAGCGTTCCTATCATTACATGTTCCGGGCGAATACATTGGAAGATCGGGAAATGTGTGATGTGCTGATCGAAGCGGAAGAATTCGGTATATATAAAACGTTCGATCTGGAAAATGTGGAACTGATTGCCAATATCGGTTATTCGGCGGCTGTTAGGGCATTTGAACTGGTGATACAAGAAAATAAATATGAAACCCTGGTAAAAGCAATTGCGGCACGAAATAATAACAAGTTGCTGCCATAAGCCCGGCTCTGGTACCGGATAGACTTTTACCTAAATTTAAAGTTGATAAAAGCGATGAAACAAATGGATAAAATGGTTATTTATCAGGTTTTTCCCCGTTGGTTCGGAAACTTGAAATATCCGTTGGTAAAGAACGGCAGTATTACTCAAAACGGAGTGGGCAAATTTTCTGCCTTTACATCGACAGCGCTGGCTAAGATCAAAGAGTTGGGAATTACGCATATCTGGTACACCGGAGTGATCGAGCATGCTACCCAGACCGATTATTCCGTTTACAACATACGCCAGGATAATCCCGACGTGGTGAAAGGAAAGGCGGGTTCGCCATATGCCATAAAAGATTATTACGATGTCGATCCCGACCTGGCAGACAAGGTGCAGAACCGCATGAAGGAATTTGAAAAGTTGGTGAAACGTACCCACGATGCCGGAATGAAGGTGATTATCGACTTTGTGCCCAACCACGTGGCACGCGAATATTATTCGGATGCACGTGCTTCATACGTCGACGACCTGGGGCAACACGACGATACCACGAAGGCGTTCGCCCCCAATAATAACTTCTATTATATCCCCGGCTGTCCGCTGCATTTGTCTTTTGTCGATTCGTATGGCGATTTCCATTACAGCGAGTTTCCGGCGCGGGTGACGGGCAACGACTGTTTTACCCCGGCTCCCGGAAAGAACGACTGGTATGAAACCATCAAGCTGAATTACGGGGTGGATTATGTGAATGGATGCATCTGCCATTTTGACCCGATTCCGGATACCTGGAACAAGATGCTGGATATCCTGCTTTATTGGGCTGGCAAAGGTGTCGACGGTTTCCGTTGCGATATGGCGGAAATGGTATCCGTAGAGTTCTGGAACTGGGTGATCCCGAAAGTAAAAGAGAAACACGATGTCTGCTTTATCGCAGAAGTTTATAATCCCGGTGAGTACCGGAACTATATATTCAACGGCCATTTCGATTACCTCTACGACAAAGTCGGCCTGTATGATACGGTACGCCAGGTGATGTGCGACCAAGCTCCGGCCAATAATATTTCGGGCTGCTGGCAGGTTTTGGAAGGAATTCAGTCACACATGCTTAACTTCCTCGAAAACCACGACGAGCAGCGGATCGCTTCCTATTTTTTTGCCAGCGATCCCCGTCCGGGCATTCCGGGCATGATCGTTTCCGCTCTGATGAATACCAACCCGGTAATGATTTACAGCGGGCAGGAACTGGGCGAACCGGGCATGGACGAAGAAGGTTTCAGCGGACGCGACGGACGCACGACGATATTCGACTACTGGAGCGTGGAAACCCTGCGTAACTGGATCAACGACGGAACGTTCGACGGAGCGAAGCTGACTTCCGAGCAGCGTGTCCTGCGCGAGAAATATGCTAAAATATTGAATATCGCTAAAACCGAGCCGGTCGTAAGCCTGGGTGCTTTCTACAACTTGATGTATGCCAATACGGGAAATCCTTATTTTAATACGCACCGGCAATATGTTTTTATGCGTAAATATCAGAAAGATGTTTTGCTGGTTGTCGTCAATTTCGACAGGAGCGAACAGAAAGTGCGGGTGAAAATACCGTCGGATGCATTCGTTACATTAGGTTTCAACGATAACAAACCGGCTGTCATGACTGATTTGCTGACCGGTGAAAGTACGATCAGTACCTTGACGACAGCCTGCCCGTATCAGTTGACATTACCTGCCTATTCAGGTCGGATATTGAAGTTTACATACAGTAAATAAGTCGTTTATATACATAATGAATTCGTGAGGGGCGGGTATGACTCGCCCTTCTTGTTGAAAGTTTTCTGTAGATAAGGGGATTATTGAAAATAAGTTTTGTACTTTTGTGCCACAATTCAAATCTATTTACTTAAGATAAATATTCGAAATAATGAGTGCACAAACTCCTTTCTTGGTGTTTTCGGGAACCAACTCCCGGTATCTTGCAGAGAAAATTTGCAATAGTCTTGGTTGTCCTCTGGGACAGATGAACATTCAACATTTTGCTGACGGTGAATTTTCCGTTTCTTACGAAGAGTCTATCCGTGGCCGCGATGTGTTTCTGATTCAATCAACATTTCCTAATTCGGACAATCTGATGGAGTTGCTCCTGATGATTGATGCTGCTAAACGTGCTTCCGCACATTCTATCATTGCCGTCATTCCTTATTTTGGTTGGGCTCGTCAGGACAGAAAGGATAAACCTCGTGTGTCTATCGGTGCTAAACTGATTGCCGACATGTTGAGTACGGCAGGTATCAATCGTTTGATTACGATGGATTTGCATGCCGACCAGATTCAGGGCTTCTTTAATGTTCCGGTGGATCACCTGTATGCATCTTCCGTATTCCTGGATTATATCAAAAACGAATTGCCTTTGGATAATTTGTGTATCGCTACTCCCGACGTGGGTGGTACGAAACGTGCCAGCAGCTATTCCAAGTATCTGGGATTGCCGATGGTTATCTGTCACAAGTCGCGTCTGCGTGCCAATGAAGTGGCTGAAATGCGTATCATCGGTGATGTGGAAGGTCTCGACGTTCTGTTGGTAGACGACATGGTGGATACGGCCGGTACGATTACGAAAGCTGCCAACCTGATGTTGGAAAACGGCGCGAAGTCGGTACGTGCTATTGCCAGCCATGCTGTGATGTCGGATCCTGCTTCTACTCGTATAGATCAGTCGGCTTTGACGGAAATGATCTTTACCGATTCGATTCCATACGCCAAGAAGTGCGAAAAGGTAAAAGTGCTGTCGGTGGCTGAAATGTTTGCTGAAGCGATCCGTCGTGTTTGCAGTGGCGAGTCGATCAGCTCTTTGTATGCGATCTGATTTGTAAGGTATGAGATATAAGAAAAGGGGCTGTCCAAAAAGTGGATAGTCCCTTTAGCTATTGTTTATTTCGGTAA
>JAJPZM010000199.1 GCA_021204335.1 Parabacteroides sp.
TCCGGACGGGACTCGAACCCGCGACCCCATGCGTGACAGGCATGTATTCTAACCAACTGAACTACCGAACCTCGTTTTATTATCAATCTCTCTCGATTGCGGTGCAAAGGTAAGTATTATTTTAATTCTGCAATACTTCGCATGAAGAAAATGTACATTTTTTTGAATGGTATCTGATATGCAGGAGATTAAGATTGAATATTTTTTATGCCGTTTTATGGGGGTGACGAAGTCCCCCGACGGATAAACAAGAACAGGTTTGTTACAATTCTGTATTGTTTGGCAACTTTTCATAAAGCATACAGTGATATGTTCTGATAATTTGTTACTTTTGCAGCTCAATATAAAACGGAATAAGAAAATGGACGTCGCCATTATTAAGTATAATGCCGGAAATATCTACTCAGTAAGTTACGCACTGAAGCGATTGGGCGTAAGTCCTGTTATTACAGCAGGCCCCGAACTTTTATGTAAAGCAGATAAAGTGATCTTCCCGGGCGTAGGGGAAGCACAGACCACAATGGCTTATCTGAAGGAACATAAACTGGATGCTGTTATTACGGATTTGAAGCAACCTGTATTGGGTATTTGCCTGGGGATGCAATTAATGTGCCGGCATTCTGAGGAAGGAGATGCAGAATGCTTGGGTATTTTTGATACGGAAGTAAAGCGGTTCATACCTCACCGTCGTGAGGACAAAGTGCCCCACATGGGTTGGAACACGATTACTCAGGTTAAAGACGGTTTATTTACCGCACAATTGGAGAATAAATTTGTTTACTTCGTGCATAGTTATTATGTACCCGTAAACGAATATACCGCAGCAACTACGAATTATATCCTTCCGTTCAGCGCTTCGCTGCACAAGGATAACTTCTATGCGACGCAGTTTCATCCGGAAAAGAGCGGTTCCGTAGGTGAGGTGATTTTAAAGAACTTTTTAAAACTGTAAAGAGTGATGATCGAGCTTATTCCAGCCATAGATTTGATTGATGGCAAATGTGTACGCCTTACGCAGGGCGATTACGATACGAAGAAAGTGTATAACGAAGATCCGCTGGAAGTGGCGAAGATGTTCGAAGCGCACGGAATCCGTCGTTTGCACGTGGTGGATCTGGACGGAGCGCGTCAGGGAAGGATCATTAACTACCGCGTGCTGGAAAGACTGGCTACACGCACTTCGCTGGTGATCGACTTCGGTGGCGGATTGAAACAGGAAGATGATTTGGAAATAGCTTTCGAAAGCGGTGCACAGATGGTGACCGGCGGCAGTATTGCCGTCAAGAACCCGGAAGTATTTACTTCGTGGATAACCAAGTTCGGAAGCGACAAGATTATATTAGGCGCTGATGTAAAAGATAAAAAGATTGCGATCAGCGGATGGGAAGAAACAACAGATAAAGAACTGATCCCTTTTATCCGCGACTATTACGACAAAGGCATCACCAAGGTGATTTGTACGGATATCAGCCGGGATGGAATGTTGCAGGGGCCGGCTATTGAATTGTATAAGGAAATACGGGAAGCATTACCTTTTATATATATCATAGCCAGTGGCGGTGTCAGTTCTGTTGAAGATATAGAAAAACTGGCAGAGGCGGAAATACCGGCGGTCATTTTCGGCAAAGCCATATACGAAGGTAAGATCGATTTGAAAGATCTGCTTCGTTTTACCTGAAATAGAAGGAGAAAGGAAAAGTTATGCTGGCCAAAAGAATAGTACCCTGTCTGGATATCAAAGATGGAAAAACAGTAAAAGGAATTAACTTTGTGAACTTCCGCGACGCAGGAGATCCTGTCGAGCTGGGGGCACAATATAGTCGGGAGGGTGCCGACGAACTTGTTTATTTAGATATAACTGCTTCGCACGAAGGACGTAAGACGTTTACCGAATTGGTGAAGAAAGTGGCAGCCAATATCAGTATCCCGTTTACCGTTGGGGGCGGAATAAATGAATTGCAGGATGTCGACCGTTTGTTGAGTGCCGGTGCCGATAAGGTATCTATCAACTCGGCAGCTTTGCGGAATCCGCAGCTGATCGATGAGATAGCAAAGAATTTCGGAAACCAGGTGTGCGTGGTAGCCATAGATGCCAACTACGAGAATGGCGACTGGCTGTGTTATCTGAACGGCGGACGTGTCCCGACGGAGAAGCATCTTTTCCAGTGGGCTGCCGAAGCGGAGAGCCGGGGAACCGGAGAAATCCTGTTCACTAGCATGACGCACGACGGAGTGAAAGACGGATATGCCAATGAAGCCTTGCGCACGTTGGCAGAGAAGCTGCATATCCCTGTCATCGCATCCGGTGGCGCCGGCAAGATGGAGCATTTTCGCGATACGTTTGCAGAAGGGAAGGTGGATGCCGTATTGGCAGCCAGCGTATTCCACTTCGGTGAGATCGGCATCTCCGATTTGAAACAGTATCTGCATCAGGAAGGAATCAATGTAAGAATATAATTACAAGAATAAGATGAAATTAGATTTTGAAAAAATGGGCGGACTTATCCCGGCAATCGTGCAGGATAATAATACCAACAAAGTATTGATGTTGGGCTTTATGAATGAAGAAGCCTATGAAGAAACAAAAGAAACCGGTAAGGTGACCTTCTTCAGCCGTACGAAGAACCGTTTGTGGATGAAGGGTGAAACAAGCGGCAGTATCCTGCAGGTAGTAAGTATCATGGTCGATTGCGATAACGATACGATCCTTATCAAAGCCAATCCGACCGGACCGGTTTGCCATACGGGAGCCGATACCTGTTTTGGAGAAAAGAATGTGGAAGATCTCATGTTCCTGAAATATCTCCAGAACTTTATCGAGCAGCGCCGTCAGGAGATGCCGGAAGGCTCTTACACGACTTCCCTGTTCCAGAAAGGCGTGAACCGCATGGCTCAGAAAGTGGGAGAGGAAGTAGTCGAAACAGTGATCGAAGCGACCAACGGAACAGAAGACGGCTTTATTTATGAAGCATCCGATCTGATCTATCACTTAATCGTATTACTAACCAGCAAGGGGCTCCGTCTGGAAGACCTGGCACGTGAATTGAAAAAAAGACATAAAGGATAATAGCTATGGAAGATACGATGCTGCTCAGAATGGAAGATGTAGAGATCTGCCGGGATGAAAATGTCATATTGCATAATGCCTCTTTTACGCTTCGTAACGGAGAGTTTGTCTATGTCATTGGAAAAGTCGGCTCCGGAAAGAGCAGTCTGTTGAAATCTTTGTATTGCGAAATCCCCATCGGCCGGGGCGAAGCCTGGCTGCTGGATTACAATCTCTGTAAGATGAAACGCAAAGATATACCTTATCTTCGCCGGAAACTTGGGATTGTCTTCCAGGATTTCCAGTTGCTAACCGACCGTTCGGTCATCAAGAACCTGGAGTTCGTCTTGCGGGCTACCGGGTGGAAGAAGAGGAGCGAGATAAAGGCACGCATCGACGATGTGCTTCATCAGGTGGGGATGCAGGATAAAGGATACAAGATGCCGCACGAGCTGTCGGGCGGCGAACAGCAGCGTATCGTTATAGCCAGGGCGCTCCTGAACGACCCGAAACTGATTTTAGCCGACGAACCGACCGGCAATTTGGACCCGGAAACCAGCGGGCAGATCGTGCAGCTGCTGCATGACATCTGCCAGAAAGGTACGGCCGTGATAATGACCACACATAACTATACATTGGTGCATAATTACCCTGCCCGTATTGTTAAATGTGAGAATGCTTGTCTGAGTGATGTCGGTGAATAATTTTTTATGTAATTTTGCACACGCAAAAAAGCAAGGAACAAGTAATTTAATTATAGGAAAAGAAAATGAAAGTTTTAAAGTTTGGCGGTACTTCTGTGGGATCTGCACAGAGAATGAAAGATGTAGCAAAGTTGATTTGCTCGGGCGACCGTAACATTGTGGTCTTGTCTGCCATGTCAGGTACAACCAACTCGTTGGTTGAAATATCCGACTACCTGTACAAGAAAAACCCGGATGGTGCAAATGAAATCATCAATAAGCTTGCACAGAAATACTACGGGCATATCGAAGAACTCTACAGCACCGACGAATATAAACAGAAGGCTAAAGAACTTGTAAAATCTCATTTTGACTATATCCGTACTTTTACAAAAGACCTGTTCACGTTGTTTGAGGAAAAGGTGGTACTGGCACAGGGCGAGTTGATCTCGACCGGTATGATGAACCTCTATCTGAATGAAACAGGCGTCAACTCAGTCTTGCTCCTTGCATTGGAATATATGCGTACGGACAAGAATGCGGAACCCGATCCTGTTTATATTAAGGAACGTCTGACCAAATTGCTGGACGAGCATACAGATGCATCCTTGTATATCACGCAGGGATATATCTGCCGCAATGCATACGGCGAAATCGATAACCTGCAACGTGGCGGTAGCGATTATAGCGCTTCCCTGATCGGTGCGGCTGTCAATGCCGAGGAAATCCAGATATGGACGGACATAGACGGTATGCACAACAACGACCCGCGTGTGGTTGACAAGACATCGCCTGTCCGTAACCTGCATTTTGAGGAAGCGGCTGAACTGGCTTATTTCGGAGCCAAGATCCTGCACCCGACTTGTATCCTGCCTGCCAAGTTGAACAATATACCTGTCCGCCTGCTCAACACTATGCAGCCAGAAGCTCCGGGTACGTTGATCTCCAACAATACGGAAAAAGGAAAGATCAAGGCTGTTGCGGCAAAAGACAATATTATCTCCATCAAGATCAAGAGCGGCCGTATGCTGCTGGCTACCGGCTTCCTGCGTAAGGTATTCGAGATCTTTGAAAACTACCAGACTCCGATCGATATGGTTACTACCTCTGAAGTGGGCGTATCGGTAACGATCGACAACCGCAAACATCTGGAAGAAATTGTGGACGATCTGAAGAAATACGGAACGGTAACCGTGGATGAAGACATGGTGATCGTCTGTGTGGTGGGCGACCTGGAATGGGACAACGTCGGCTTCGAAGCCCGCATCGTGCAGGCAATGAAAGATGTGCCGGTTCGTATGATCTCCTACGGAGGTAGCAATTACAACGTCTCGCTGCTGGTGAAAGCGTCGGACAAGAAGAAAGCGCTGCAAGCGTTAAGCGATCATTTATTCAACAACTAAATAATTCGAGGGCAGCCTGTTTCAGACTGCCCTTCTTTAATTTATATAATATATAATAATATGCTCAAAGGAACATTCCCGATAGATAAACTGAAGGCACTTCCTACGCCTTTTTATTATTATGATGTAAAGTTATTGCAAGATACCCTGGATATGGTAAAAAACAAAGCCGGCAAGTACGACTATCATGTACATTATGCCGTAAAGGCGAATGCCAACCCGCGTATCCTTTCTATCATTGCTGAAAACGGACTGGGTGCCGATTGCGTAAGCGGCGGTGAAGTGCAGGCTGCCTTGGATGCAGGTTTCCCGGCTGATAAAGTTGTCTTTGCCGGTGTGGGTAAAGCCGACTGGGAGATCAACCTGGGATTGGATAACGATATTTTCTGCTTCAACGTCGAATCGGCAGTCGAGCTGGAAATCATCAACGAACTGGCTGCGGCAAAGAATAAAGTCGCTTCCGTCGCCCTTCGTATCAATCCGGAGGTAGATGCCCATACACATGCCAAGATTGCAACCGGCATGAAGGAAAACAAATTCGGTATAAATCTGAGCCAGCTCGGACAGGTCTTGGATAACCTGGCCACATTGAAGCATGTGAAACTGATCGGTATCCATTTCCATATCGGTTCGCAGATTACAGATATGTCGGCTTTCCGTAACCTGGTGATTCGTGCGAATGAAATACAGGAAGACCTGGAAGCCCGCGGTATCCTGGTAGAAAACCTGAACTTCGGCGGCGGTCTGGGCATCGACTATTATCATCCCAACCATTTACCGATCCCTGCTTTCGACAACTATTTCGCTGTGTTCAACAAGCTGCTGAAGGTTCGCCCTGGGCAGCAGGTTCATTTCGAGCCGGGACGTTCGGTCGTTGCCCAATGCGGTACATTGATCTCTAAAGTATTGTATGTAAAGATCGGTGAGACGAAGAATTTCGCTATTCTCGATGCCGGCTTTACCGAGCTGATCCGTCCGGCCATGTATGATGCTTACCACCGGATTGAAAATATTTCGAGCGACGAAAGTGTTGAGCTGTATGATGTTGTAGGCCCTATCTGCGAATCGTCGGATGTGTTCGGCAAAGACGTGGAATTGAACAAGGCACATCGTGGCGACCTGATTGCTCTGCGCTCCGCAGGAGCTTACGGCGAAGTGATGGCATCGCAGTATAACTGCCGCCGTCTGCCGAAAGCCTACTATTCGGATACGATTTAAAAATCATACTTTTACATAGTAGTGTAAACTACCTTAGCACTACTGTGTTAGTATCCTTAGCACAGTAGTGTGACACCTGCTGACACTGCTGTCCTGGTTCCGTCCGGAACAAGGATGAGAGAGCCGGGTTTCTTTGTTTTTGCAAAGGATCCCGGTTTTCTTATTTGTGTTGTATACTTTTTTTATTACCTTTGTACGATCCATATATGTGTGGAGTCATTAAGGCATAAATGATTAACGGAAGAAATGTGAGATGAGAAAAAGAGAATTATATTGGATATTCGCGGTTTGTGTGCTGATGCTGTCGTCGTGTTTGGGTGATACCAATACCCGTATCACAGTCGGGTTGCAGGAAGCCGTTTATCAGATCAATCCGGCGAGAGGGTTTGTTCTGAAAGACGGGCGGTTGATTTATTCGTCACAAATAAATTCAGTCAATGCAGATCATGGCGATTGCTTTTTGGTGGAGTATTCTTTCGATACCTCAAATCCGGAGCTTCAAGCTTCGGACAGCCTGGAAGTCGAATTGCTTGGACAACCTGTCCCAATCCCATTATGGCCTTTGGATCAGGCAACCCTGGTTGATACTATACTGACAGACGAACAGTATATTTCTACCATACGGACACGTACGCCTTATATCAAGGGATGTCTTTTCCTGTGGACTGAAATGAAGGAGCCGGAGAGCCAGGTGGATAGTTTGGTAATGAGTTATGATCCGGATGAATTATATACGGAAGCTGAAGGTATCCGCCAGTACAATCTGTATTTGCGTGCCGTCAGGAAATCGGTGGAAGAAAACGATACGATCCCTGTGACGATGGTTCATACAGATGCTTTCGTGATAGAGGACTTCTTCAATAAGGCGCTGGAGATAGAGAATACACATAATTCGGAAGAACTGAATATCGCTGTTAATTATGCTTCCGGGCATAATAAGGATACGACAGCCGTCAATTGGTCGAGATCGTCTCTGATCAAATTTAAGTTGAACACGACATCCGGAAAATGGGAACTGGATTAGGAGATAGAATAGGGAGATAGGTAAATAAAAGGAAAGGGAGAGATGTATAAGGACATATTAAAATGGGTAATAGCCATTATCTCACAGCCGGGGAAGGCGTGGGAGATGCTGACGAGAAAAGAGGAGAAGGGCGACGAGTTCTTGTCGCGATTCGTATATCTGTTGATCGGACTGGTTACGGTGGCTGCTTTTCTGGGTGTATTGTTTACAAGGAAAGAGTTCGACATCGAGCTGGCGCTGAAATCGTCGATTAAGACATTGATATCTTCGTTCGGTGGTTTCTACCTGAGTGCTTATATCCTGAATGAAGCCTGGGTGGGATGGTTCAAACGGGAGAAAGACATGAAGCTGTGCCAGCGTTTTGTCGGTTATTCTTCTTCGTTGATGTTTGCGTTGAATATCGTGTTGATGTTGCTGCCGGAGTTTTTCTTCCTGCGCATATTCATACTTTATACGTTTTATATTGTTTGGGAAGGGGCCGGCCCCTACATGCAGGTGGAAGAGAAGGAACGCCTAAAATTTGCCGGCATAACGACCGTTATTATTTTACTGACGCCGGCTGTCATCGAGTTCCTGCTTTTTATGCTGATGCCGGGCTTGCGTTATTGACAGATAGAAAAAGATGAAAGAAAAGATTAGTAATAACATACAGATAAAGAACAAACGGGCAACATTTGATTATGAATTGCTCGATACATTTACCGCCGGGATCGTGCTGACCGGGACGGAGATCAAATCGATCCGTCTGGGAAAAGCCAGCCTGGTAGATACTTTTTGTATTATGGAGAAAGGCGAACTGTGGGTGAAGAACATGTATATCGCCGAATACTTCTATGGTACCTACAATAACCATGTCGCACGTCGCGACCGCAAACTGCTGCTTACCAAAAAGGAATTGCGCAAGATAGACGGCGCCGCCCGCAACAGTGGTTTTACCATTGTTCCGACCCGCATGTTTATCAACGAAAAAGGGCTGGCAAAAGTGGTGGTAGCCATTGCCAAAGGTAAGAAGGAATACGACAAACGCGATTCCATCAAAGCCCGCGACGATAAGCGCGAGATGGACAGAGCTTTTAAGCGGTAGGAGATACTCGTGCCGCTTTCTTTCACACAGAATAAACATATCTATGACTAAAGAAACTTTTATACGCTCCCTGCAGGAACGTATCCTGATACTGGATGGTGGCATGGGAACCATGATCCAGGGTTTTAAACTGAACGAACAGGATTACAGAGGAGACCGTTTCTCCGATTTCCCCGGACAACTGAAAGGCAACAACGACCTGTTGTGCATTACCCGTCCGGACGTTATCAAATCCATCCATCGCCAGTACCTGGATGCCGGTGCCGATATATTTGCCACGAACACATTCAATGCCAACGCTATTTCGATGGAAGATTACGCCATGCAGGAATACGTGCGCGAAATAAACCTGGCTGCCGGAAAGTTGGGACGCGAGGTGGCCGATACCTTTATGGCGGAACATCCCGACCGTACCATCTTCGTTGCCGGCTCGATCGGCCCGACCAACAAAACAGCATCCATGAGCCCCGATGTCAGCAATCCTGCTTACCGGGCGGTTACCTATAAGGATGTGTACCGGGCTTATAAGGAACAGATCGAAGCACTGGTCGACGGTGGCGTCGACATCATCCTCTTTGAAACGACTTTCGACACGCTGAATGTGAAAGCCGGCCTGGAAGCTGCCGAAACAGTCCTGAAAGAAAAAGGGAAGGAGTTACCTATCATGCTCTCGCTGACCTTGTCGGCACAGGGCGGACGTACCTTGTCCGGTCAGACATTGGGGGCATTCCTGGCTTCCGTACAACATATCAATCTGGTAAGTATCGGGCTGAACTGTTCGTTTGGTGCAGCCGATATGAAGCCTTATCTGGCGGAACTGGCCAAGCATGCTCCCTACTTTATCAGCGCTTATCCGAATGCCGGTCTGCCGAACAGTTTCGGTACGTACGATGAGACGCCCGAAAAGATGGCAGCCCATGTGAAGCCCTTTATCGAAGAAGGACTGGTAAATATCCTGGGTGGCTGTTGCGGTACGACTCCGGCTCATATTGCCCAATATCCGGCTCTGGTTAAGGATGCGAAGCCGCATGTACCGGTTCCGAAGCCTGATTGCCTGTGGCTGTCCGGTCTCGAACTGCTGGAAGTAAAGAAAGAAAACAACTTTATCAATATAGGCGAACGTTGCAACGTAGCCGGTTCGCGTAAATTCCTGCGCCTGATTAAAGAAGGAAACTATGAGGAAGCATTGACCATCGCCCGCAAGCAGGTGGGAGACGGTGCCCAAGTAATCGACATCAATATGGACGACGGCATGCTCGATGCGGTAAAGGAAATGACAACCTTTCTCAACCTGGTTGCTTCCGAACCCGATATTGCCCGCGTTCCGGTGATGATCGATTCTTCCAAATGGGAAGTGATCGAAGAAGGGTTGATGTGCGTACAAGGAAAAAGTATCGTCAACTCTATTTCTTTGAAAGAGGGTGAAGATGTTTTCCTGGCTCACGCCACCCGCATCAAACAGTTGGGAGCCGCCGCCGTAGTGATGGCTTTCGATGAAAAGGGACAGGCAGATACCTACGAACGGAAAATAGAGGTATGCGGACGCGCTTACCGTTTGCTTCGGGAGAAAATAGATTTCGACCCGAATGGAATTATATTCGACCCGAATGTACTTGCCATCGCAACCGGTATGGAAGAACACAACGGATACGGTCTCGACTTCATCCGCGCCGTCGAATGGATCAAGCAGAACCTGCCCGGAGCGAAGGTGAGCGGCGGTATCAGTAACCTGTCGTTCTCGTTCCGCGGAAACAATTATGTGCGTGAAGCCATGCACTCCGTATTCCTGTACCATGCGATCAACAAAGGACTGGATATGGGAATTGTCAATCCGTCGTCTTCCGTATTATATGAAGATATAGAACCTGACTTCCGCAATTTGCTGGAAGATGTCATCCTGGCACGCCGTCCCGAAGCTGCCGAAGAATTGATTACTTATGCTCAGAACCTGGTTGTGGACAAACAGGGTGGTGCCGAAGAAAAGCACGAAGCCTGGCGCGAAGGTTCATTGAAAGAGCGTCTGGAATATGCATTGATCAAAGGTATCGGAGACCATTTGGAAGAAGATTTGCAGGAAGCCTTGAAGGAATACCCGCGTGCCGTTAATATCATCGACGGCCCGCTGATGAGCGGTATGAATAAGGTCGGCGAACTGTTCGGTGCTGGAAAGATGTTCCTGCCCCAGGTAGTCAAGACCGCCCGAACGATGAAAAAGGCGGTAGCCATCCTGCAACCCGCTATCGAAGCCGAGAAAGCCGAATCCGATTCGGCGAAAGCCGGCAAGGTGGTCTTTGCCACCGTCAAAGGAGACGTGCACGATATCGGAAAGAATATCGTTTCCATCGTGTTGGCCTGCAACAACTACGAGGTGATCGACCTCGGCGTAATGGTGCCGGCAGAGGTTATCATCAAGGCTGCTATCGAAGAAAGGCCCGACCTGGTGTGCCTATCCGGCCTGATCACCCCTTCCCTGGAAGAAATGGTGCATGTGACGGACGAGATGCAGAAAGCCGGTCTGACGATCCCCGTCATGGTGGGCGGTGCAACCACCTCCAAGTTGCATACGGCTATCAAGATAGCTCCTCATTACGACTATCCGGTAATCCATGTGCTCGACGCTTCGCAGAATCCATTGATTGCCGCCAAGCTGCTCAACCCTGCCACGCGCGATGCGTATATCGAAAGCCTGAACAGGGAATACGAGGAACTGCGTGCTTCGATGGAGAAAAAGAAAGAGGTGTTGCTTCCGCTGGAAGAGGCACGTGCCAACCGGCAGAAGATCGATTGGTCAGCCTATACGCCGGTTGTCCCGAAGCAGTTGGGCGTTCAGGTATTGCCATACGTTCCTTTGGAAGAGATCATACCTTATATAAACTGGATATTCTTTTTCAGCGCCTGGAAACTGAACGGACGCTTTGCCGGAATTGCCCGATTGCATGGATGCGACTCTTGCCGTTCCCAGTGGCTGGCTGGTTTCCCGGAAGGAGAGCGTGCGAAGGCTGCCGAAGCCATGCAGTTGCATAAAGATGCCGTCCGTCTGCTGAACCGTCTGGTCGACGAGAAAGTGGAATATTGTAAAGCTCTCTATGGCTTCTTCCCTGCTAACAGTGAGGGGGATGATATCCACATCGGAAATAGTACGCTCCCCACGCTTCGCCAACAGGCAAAGAAAGAGGAAGGTGTTTATAAATCCCTGGCGGATTATATTATCCCGGCATTCGAGGGGCGCATCGATTATATAGGAGCTTTCGTGGTAACAGCCGGTTCGGGTGCCGAAGTCCTGAAGAATAAGCTGAAAGAAGAAGGCGACACTTATAACTCCATGCTGCTTCAAACCCTGACGGATCGTCTGGCGGAAGCGCTTGCCGAATACCTGCATGAGAAGGTGCGGAAGGAATATTGGGGCTATGCTCCGGACGAATCCTTGTCGATTGCCGATCTTTATAAAGTAAAGTATCAGGGTATTCGTCCGGCGGTGGGCTATCCATCTTTGCCGGATCAGTTGCTCAACTTCACGCTCGACCGTTTGCTCGACATGTCACAAATCGGCGTCACGCTGACCGAGAATGGGGCCATGTACCCGACCGCAACCGTAAGCGGCATCTATATCGCCCATCCCGATTCGCAATATTTCATGATCGGCTCGATCGACGAAGCGCAAATGAAAGACTATGCCGCCCGTCGCAACCTGACGGAGACAGAAGCGAAGAAGTTATTGAATAAGAATATCCCGGCTTCCGGTAACTAAAAACAGAGCTGTAGGTTATGTCATTATAGTAACGCCGCGTATTTCCGTATCCGGTTCAGACGTTCCATGAATGATTGGTCGTTCGTAGTCTGCTGCATGTTGTAATCCAACTGCATACGCATCAGTAATCCGGCATTGATACCCAAAGCCGCCTCAAACAGTAATGCTGTAGAGGTGGTCAGGGGCCGGCGACAGTTTAGGATATCGTTCAGAATCTTGTACGAAATCTCTGTCTGTGCGGCAAGTTTGGTTTGTGGCAACTTGCGGCTTTCAATTTCTTCTTTGAGCAACTCGCCCGGATGTATGGGGCGTTGGCAAATATATTTTTCCATATTCCTTATACTATTTATAATGGTTCGACAATTCCAGAATATTACATACCGTCACGACCGTTTCAGACGAAAGTTGTTTTACTGTGAATTCGATGCGGTATTGGTCGTTCACCCGAATGGAAGAAATGTCTGCTTTATCTCCTTTCAGTACTTCGTAATGCAGTGAATGGATTGCATAGAGTTCTTCCACACCTAGGGCTTGTTCCAGAACCTTGATGCGCAACTGGTATCTCGCTATGATATGGGGCTGGAAGCGATGTTTTTTGTCCGTCGTCTTTCCTTCCTCATACAATTGGCGCAAATATTCTTTCTCAAAGTTTATTTCCATTGCTTTCCGTTTCGTTCACTGCACAAAGGTAATGTATATTCCAGTAGTTCCACCCTAAAAGTGGAACTTTGTTCCTTGAAACCCGTATATCATGCATAATTTTTTATCTAATGTAATATTTATTACACTTTACCTCTGCCCTAATTAAGATATTTGCCGAGAATTAAACTTTAATTAAGGCTGTATGAAGATAAAAGAGATCATAAACTCGATTCTCCCCACAAGACGGTGGAAGCTGTTTACCATTATTGCCGGGGGGCGATCTGCGGTTTGGGCTTTTATACATTTTATGTATCGAGAGCCTGGAGTTATTTGTCTGACGAGCCGTCAACCTGTGTGAACTGCCATATCATGGGGTCTTATTATGCCACCTGGAGCCATAGTTCACACAGCCGTAATGCCACCTGCAACGATTGCCATGTGCCACACGAGAATGCTGCGAAGAAATGGTTCTTCAAGGGAATGGACGGTATGCGCCACGCCGCCGTTTTCATGATGCGCGGCGAACCCCAGGTGATCCAGGCGATCGACGAAAGCGCGGAAGTCATTATGAATAACTGCGTCCGTTGCCACACGTAACTGAATACCGAATTTGTCAACACCGAACGGATCGACCACAATATGGCCATGGCAGGCGAGGGCAAAGCCTGCTGGGATTGCCACCGCGACGTACCTCATGGGGGCTCGAACAGCCTTTCGTCGACCCCCTCGGCGATTGTGCCTTATCCGAAAACCAATACGCCCCAGTGGCTGAAAGATATGCTTAAGTAAAACGAATAAATAAAAATCAACGAATATGGAAAAGAGACTCAAATCATGGCAAGGCTGGTTATTGTTCGCCGGAACAATGGTAGTCGTTTTTGTACTGGGCATACTGGCTGCTTCGATCACCGAACGAAGGGCCGAGATTGCCAGTGTGATGAATAATAAGAAGGTGGGGATCACTGGGATCGAACCGATTAACGAGAAGTTCGAACCGAACTATCCGCGTGAATATGAAACATGGACGCAGACGATGGACACCAGTTTCCAGAGCCTGTTCAACGGCAACCAGGCAGTCGACGTGCTGGCAACCCGTCCCGAAATGGTTGTCCTCTGGGCAGGATATGCATTCTCCAAAGATTATTCGACGCCCCGCGGACACATGCATGCGATCGACGATATGCGCCATACCCTGCGTGTCGGTGCTCCGATGACTCCCGACGAAGGGCCGCAGCCCGCTACCTGCTGGACGTGCAAGAGCCCGGACGTTCCCCGTATGATGCAAGCCGTCGGGGTAGACAATTTCTATAAGGCAAAATGGGCTGCCATGGGTAACGAGATCGTGAACCCGATCGGTTGTGCCGACTGCCATGAACCGACGACGATGAAGTTGCAGATCAGCCGCCCGGCTCTGGTAGAAGCTTTCCAGCGCCAGGGACGCGATATCTCGAAAGCGACCCAGCAGAAGATGCGTTCGCTGGTTTGTGCACAGTGCCATGTGGAATACTATTTCAAGGGCGACGGTAAGTATCTGACTTTCCCCTGGGATAAAGGTTTTACGGTGGAAGATATGGAAGCTTATTATGATGAAGAAGGCTTTGCCGATTATACGCATAAACTGAGCCGTACCCCGATCCTGAAAGCGCAGCATCCGGACTACGAACTGTCAATGATGGGTATCCATGCACAGCGCGGCGTATCGTGTGCCGACTGCCACATGCCTTATAAGAGTGAAGGCGGCGTGAAGTACAGCGACCACCATATCATGAGCCCGCTGGCAATGATCGACCGCACCTGCCAGGTGTGCCACCGCGAAAGCGAAGAGACGCTGCGCCAGAACGTGTACGACCGTCAGAACAAGGCGAACGAAATGCGTAACCGCCTGGAAGCCGAACTGGCAAAGGCGCATATCGAAGCGAAGTTTGCCTGGGACAAGGGAGCTACGGAAGAACAGATGGCTCCGGTCTTGAAACTGCTTCGCCAGGCACAGTGGCGTTGGGACTTCGGTGTGGCTTCCCACGGGGGCGCATTCCATGCTCCGCAGGAAATACAGCGTATCCTGGGTAACGGTATGGATAAAACGATGCAGGCCCGTCTGGCTGTTTCCAAAGTATTGGCCAAGCTGGGTTATACCGACGAAGTGCCGATGCCGGATATCTCCACCAAAGAGAAGGCACAGCAATATATCGGTCTGGATATGGCGGCTGAACGTCAGGCAAAGGAGAAGTTCCTGAACACCATCGTGCCCGAATGGATTAAGGACGCGAAAGCGAACAAGCGTCTGGCTGATCAAATTTAATTAGTAAAAGATAGGTTATGTGGAAACAACCCTGGGGATATGCAGAAGGATGGACGATTAGTTTCGGCCTGTTCCTGACCGGCGTCATACTGCAAGTGACAACCGGTAAGGTAGACGCAACCCTTTTTCAATATCCTCTGAATGCCATAGTAGGGGGAGTGTTTCTGTTTTTCTTGGTAATGTTGTATGTTGTAAGCCGTAAAGCCGCTGCGTTGCAGTGGTTTTACAGCCTTACAGCGAGTATTACGTCTTTAACGGCGTGGATGGTTTTGGTTATCATCATGGGACTGACCCAACAAGTGGCTCCTTCCGCAACGGCTACTCACGGGGGACTGCTGTCCGGGTTGGGTTTCATGCAAATGACTTCTTCGTGGCCTTTCCTGCTTCTCTTTCTGTATTTCATTTCCGTACTGGGATTGGTGACGATCCATAAGATCAGTCGTTTCCGTTGGAAAGATATTCCCTTTCTGTTGAATCATGCCGGACTGTTCATTACCTTACTGGCCGCTGTCCTCGGCAACGGCGACTTGCAACGTCTCCGCATGACCGCCACGCTGGATAATCCCGAATGGCGTGCCACCGACGATGCCGGTCAGATGACGGAACTCCCACTGGCTATCGAACTGAAATCGTTTACGATAGACGAATATCCGCCCAAACTGTTGGCGATAGATAACACGACCGGTAAAGCCCTGCCGGAAGGTAATCCGGAAAACCTGTTGGTAGAGGAATCTCTTTTGTCCGGCAGCCTGCTCGATTGGGATATTGAAGTAACCCGATCCTTGCCGATGGCCGCCTGTGTGCGTACGGTCGATACGATGAACTTCGTCGCTTTCCATTCGGAAGGAGCCACTACGGCTTTGCTGGTGAAAGCCCGTCATAAGACGGACGGAACGGAAAAGAGCGGTTGGGTAAGTTGCGGCAGTTTCATGTTTCCTTATGTCTCCCTGCCATTGAGCGACTCTGTAAGCTTGGTGATGCCGGAGCTGGAACCCAAGCGTTTCGCTTCCGAAGTAACCGTTTACACCAAAAGCGGAGAACGGGCAGATGCCCTTATCGAAGTGAACAAACCGCTGAGCATGGACGGGTGGAAAATCTATCAGCTTAGCTATGACGAAGCAAAAGGGAAGTGGAGCAGTACCAGTATCTTTGAATTGGTCAAAGATCCGTGGCTTCCTGTCGTATATATAGGTATTTTGATGATATTGCTGGGTTCGGTCTGTCTCTTTGTCCTGGCTCCCGGAAATAAGCAAAGCCCAAAGGCTGTTAACGATACAAAAACTGAATGATTATGGGATCGATAATGGATTGGAGTCATTTTATATATTTTGCATTGCCCGCTGTGGCTTGCTGGTCGGTAGGGGCTGTAATGGCGTATCGTCCGAACAAATACGGGCAGGTGCTTTTATGGACAATACTGGGGCTGGCTGTTTTTATGGCATTTATTGTCGGGATGTGGCTCTCGCTCGAACGTCCGCCGCTTCGCACGATGGGGGAGACGCGTCTATGGTATTCTTTCTTCCTGCCTGTTGCGGAGATCATTACTTATATGCGCTGGCGGTATAAATGGATTTTGTCTTTCAGTACGGTGCTGTCGTTTGTCTTTATCTGTATCAACCTCTTTAAGCCGGAGATACATAATAAGACGCTGATGCCTGCCCTGCAAAGTCCATGGTTTGCTCCGCATGTCATTGTCTATATGTTTGCCTATGCGATGCTGGGGGCTGCGGCGGTTGTGGCCGTTTATCTGTTGTTCCGCTCGCGGAAGAAGGCGATCGACCCGGATGTCATGAGCCTGTGCGATAACCTGGTCTATGTGGGAACGGCTTTCCTTACTATCGGCATGCTCTTCGGGGCACTCTGGGCGAAAGAGGCATGGGGGCATTACTGGAGCTGGGATCCGAAAGAGACCTGGGCGGCGGCTACCTGGTTGGGTAATTTGCTGTATATCCATTTCCGGCTTCACAGGTATTTGCAGTATAAGGCGGCTCTCGGATTGTTGGTGTTCGCTTTTATCCTGCTGCAAGTCTGCTGGTTCGGAGTTAACTATCTGCCTTCGGCACAGGGAAACAGCGTGCATACCTATAATATAGAATAAAGGAATTTCATACGTATAATATTAAACTTGTATAACTTAAAACATAATCGATATGAAGAAACGGATGATTGCATTTGCCGGATTACTATTGGTAAGTTCGGTAGGAATGAAGGCTGAGGAAGATGAAACAGCCAAAGATAAGGAGAACACATTCTCCATGAGTGCCCAGATATGTCCGAGGGCAGAATACCGGAACGGAGCCTTATTCCCCCGCAGTGAAGGTGCGGATGCAGCCGGATTTATCAATAACCGTGCCCGCCTGTCAATGAACTACGAACGCCAGAACCTCTCGATCGGATTGTCGGCCCAGCATGTCGGTGTCTGGGGACAGGATCCGCAGATTGATAAGAACGGTCGCTTTATCCTGAACGAAGCCTGGGCGCAACTGGACTTCGGATATGGCATCTTTGCCAAGCTCGGACGGCAGTCGTTAATTTACGACGATGAGCGTATCCTGGGAGGGCTCGACTGGAATGTAGCCGGCCGTTACCACGACGCCTTGAAGCTGGGTTACGAAAACAAGCAGAACAAACTTCACCTGATCCTGGCATTCAACCAGAACGATGAGAAGACGATTGGCGGTACCTATTATAATCCGGGCGCCCAACCTTATAAGAACATGCAGACTTTGTGGTACCAGCATGTCTGCGATAAAGCCTTCAAGGCGTCTTTCATGTTCATGAACCTGGGTATGGAAGCGGGCGATCCGGAAACGCAGAAGTCCGACACCAAATACATGCAGCTGCTCAGCACCAACCTGTATTATACGCCGGGCGATTGGACATTCGGCGGAACTTTCTACTACGAATTCGGAAAGAATAAAGCCAACCGTGATATCTCCGCCTACCTCTGGGCGTTGAATGCAGCCTATAAGATCGACTCCCGCTGGAGCGTCGGCATTGGAAGCGATTATTTAAGTGGTGCAAGCAATACGGATGGCTCCGGCAAGTATAAAGCTTTCGACCCGTTGTATGGAACCCATCATAAGTTTTACGGAGCAATGGACTACTTTTACGCTTCCGGTTTTATAAACGGATTGAATCCCGGCTTATGGGATAACCAGATAAAAGCAGCCTTTAAAGCTTCTCCGAAAGTAAACCTGTCGCTGGCCTATCATTACTTCTCCATTACCAGTGATATCGAATGGGAAGGCAAAGGCAAACTGGATCGTGGGTTGGGTTCCGAAGTCGACCTACAGGTGGATTGGCAGATCATGAAAGACGTTAAACTGTCTGCCGGATATTCGACAATGTTCGGTACTTCGACAATGGAGATCGTGAAAGGCGGCAGCAAAGACAGCTGGCAAAATTGGGGATGGTTATCAATCAACATTAATCCGCGTATATTTATGGCCAGGTGGTAATTTGTTAGTGTCGGAAATGTTCGGACAAAGATAAGAACATTTCCGACACTAAATCGATACTGATGGACATAACCGATATCTTTAAAATACCGTTATTCGGAAACTTTACGCACCAGATGCAGGAAGAGTTTCTCGATAAGCTGGAATATACACTGGATAAATACCCCAAAGGAGAAACGATCATCCGCCAGGGACAACCCTGCCATGCCGTTCATGTTTTATTGGAAGGCAAGTTGAATGTAGATGTTCTGGACGTTTCCGGAAATGAAGTCCGCGTCGAAGTAATCCAGGCTCCGCGCACATTTGCCACCCCGCATGTCTTTGCCGAGAAAAACGTTTTTCCGGCTACTTTCTCTGTTGAAGAAGACGTCACCCTGATGCGTATCTCGAAGGATTCCTTTTTTAAGATGATGCATACGATGCCGTTGCTTCTCCATAATTTCCTTTGTGTCAGTACGAGCTGCAACCGGTGTACGATGACCCGCCTCCGGGTACTGTCTTTTCGTGGAATTCGCAGCCGCTATATTTACTATTTGTTGGATCATCTGAAAGAGGGAGAAGATACGGTCGAGATGGAACACAACCAGGTTCAGCTGGCCGAATATTTCGGAGTGACGCGTCCCGCCCTGTCGAAGGAGATCGGTAAATTGGTTGACAGCGGCTTCATTCATATCTCCCGTGGAAAAGTAAAGATACTGAATAAACAGGCCCTGATCAGTTTGTTGTAAATGTATTTTATGTATAAATTAGCTCTATCTGTTGTTTTTCTTAGCTAGAAAGTCTATTTTTGCAGCTATCTGAATATTCTGATACCAATTGGATAAGGACTATCCGTTCTCTTTATCCATAAATACGGAAGAAATGGGAGAAGGGAATAATCAAAGGTGCTATGTGGGAATGCTGATATTAGCTTTCCTGTTAGCCTTTACTTCAGTTGAGGACGCTTGGGCGTCAGCCGGAGATGATAAAGGTATGGGAATATTGGTGGTCAGTTCCTATTCACCGGTCAGGGAGCGTGGAAACCGGCTGATTGAAGCATTTACCGAGGAGATCAGAAGCCATTCACAGGAACATGTCTATGCTGAATATATGAACTGTGAAGACTCTTTCCGGTTTGATGGTTGGGTGAAATGGTTCAGGAGCATGATAAGTGTTTACTCGGTTAAACCCCCGTATCATTGTTCTGTTGGGTAATGAGTCGTGGTCGGCTTACCGCGAAGTTTGTCCCGAATCGTGGCATGATATTCCTGTGGTATTGGGGGGGGGAGTTAAGAGAACATTTATCGATTACAAGCATCTTTACGACGGTGGATATACCCATATCAGCCAATTGAAATGTATGGAAGAATCGTTTGGCTCCTTTCCTGTGACGGGATATTATATCAAAGACTATCCGCGTGAAAACATCCAATTGATCAAGCGCCTGCAACCGAATATCAAACACATCACTTTCTGTTATGACAACCGTTATTCAGCACCTTATATTGATAATTATCTGGAAATAGTAACGCAGGAGGCTGCCCCGATGAAAGTATTCAGCCTGTTGGGGAACCGGATGACAACGGCACAAATGGTAGATTCGCTTGTCTCTTTAGGTTCGGACGATGCGCTCCTGTCTGCCGGATGGTATAGCGACTCGGAGCACGACCCGCATGCCTGTCCCCGTTACCATAACGAACTCTCGCGTTTGAAGAAAATAGGTATCTACCAGATGATTGACGAGGGGTGGAGCAATATGCATTATCTGGGCGGTTATTATGTGCTTGGACGGGAGATCGGAACCGATGTGGCCCGGCTGACGCTCCAGGTCATGAATAAAGGTATAGTCGGTGCCGAATCTTTCCGGCAAATGCCTTCGCCTCCCCGGTATTATATCAATTATCCTGCTTTGCAGACGCTGGGGATCAGTGAGAAACGGCTGCCCGATCACGATGTGGTTCTTTACAACAAAAAACTGTCTTTCTTTGAATCATATCCTTATACGATCTGCGGTTCGCTTTTTTTCTTCCTTTGTGTGGTTCTTCTGTTGTTGAGGGAAAACAAACGGAACCTACGGCTGCTCAAGAACAGACAAGTACTCGACTTTACATTGCATTCGTCCTGGATCTCCCCTTGGAAATATGATTGCAAAAAGAAAACTTTTACTATAACCTGGTCGCCTGCCGACAGGAAACATACGACAGAGAAAGGATGGACGTTTGCAAGGCTCGAAGAGGTGATCCATCCCGATGACTTGTCGGTCGTGCCCGAACTGATCGATTCGCTGGTTTCGGGGACATGCCGGCAAGGGTATGTGCAGCTGCGTACCAAGAATCCGGGAGAAGAAGAATTCCATTGGTTTGAAATGCATGCCCGCGTTTCACATTTCGATCGTAGCGGCAGACCCGAGCAGATTATCGGTTTGCGCCATGATATCTCCGAACTGAAACGTACCGAAGAACTTGTTATGATGCGCAATAAGGCAGAAGAAGCCAATCGCCTGAAAAGTGCTTTTCTGGCTAATATGAGCCACGAGATACGTACGCCGCTTAATGCGATTGTTGGTTTTTCGAATCTGATGACAGATAGTGACGAACCGGAAGAGAAACAGGAGTTCTGTCGCATTATCAATGACAATAACGATTTGCTGCTGCGCTTGATCGATGATATCCTCGATATGTCGAAGATAGAGGCCGGGTATCTCGATTTTGTTTATTCGGATGTAGACCTGACCCTTTTGATGCGGGATATGGAGCATGTTCACCGGCTCCGGTTTGGCGAAAGTGTTGCGTTTAGCTGTCAGGTCCCTGATCATCCGGTCGTGATTAATTCCGATTCCAAACGTTTAATGCAGGTTTTATCCAATTTCCTGAGCAACGCCCGTAAATATACGGCCGAGGGGAGCGTCACGATGGGATACCGCCCGGATACGGATGCAACGGGAAAACCGGTGGTCTATTTCTATGTGACTGATACCGGGAAAGGAATTGCCGAGGAAAATCTGCCTCACGTGTTCGAGCGTTTTACTAAGTTCGATGCCTTTGTCCAGGGAACCGGCTTGGGGCTTTCTATTTGTGAACTGATCATGCGGAAGATGGAAGGAGAGATAGGTGTCGAGTCAAAGCTGGGTGTTGGTTTCACTTTCTGGTTTACGTTGCCGCTCGGTCTTCCGAAGGAGCAGTCTGTGTATTGAAAATATTTATATCTATATATTTGAAAGAAATAGAAGAATGTAATAAAAAAAACTTCTATCTTTGAAAAACAATAGCTATAAGTATGTCTTATGAGGTGTAAATGCATATATTACAGGTGGGTCTTTCTTCTATTTTGTCTGTTTTCAGGAAGTATTGAAGCTAACTGTTCTGAGGTGAATGTTGATGAAAATCAAAAGAATATTACTCAGGACAGTTTACTGTCCGTCCTTCAGAAAACGACAAATGTAAACGAGAAACTAAAGTCATTATACCGGTTGGCGCGGCTGAATTGGGAGACACCCGTCGAGGTCGGTTATTTGACACAACTGGTGCAACTGGCAGGCGATGTCGATTCGATGATATACTATTATGATGCACTATCTTCTCTGGGACGCTATTACTGCAATGTGAATAAGCGGGATAGTCTGTTTTATTGGGGCGGAATACTGGATTCGGTAACGAAAGAACATAAGGATACTCCTGAGGAATTGTTCGACTTCCTTAATTATTATTGCCGTTATTATCTGATCAATGGAGAGTATGAGCTGGCTATGAATGAGGCGGTACGGCTTCAGATGTTGTCGGATGAGACAGGCGTATTACGGGGTGCGATTTCCAGTAACGAATATTTAGGCATGATTTATCTGCTGATAGGTCGGGATAAAGATGCTATCGTTGCTTTCGAGAAAGGCCTGTCTCTAATAAAAGACTCGGGCGGAGATCCCAGTTATGAAATACAAATAATGTCATATTTATTGATTTCTTATCAAAGGCTAAATGAATAGGATAAGACAAAGTCTGTTCTCGAGCGTTTCGGGTACTTATTGCGCGAAATGAGAAGGAGTCACCTGCGAAATGGATCAATTATCCGTTCGATCAAAAGTATTGTATTCTGTATTCGTATTATATTAATATGTATGTGGCTCAGCAGGAACCGGTTGAAGCGAATCAGGCCTTACAAAAGGCAAGAGCTTATTTTAAAGATCCGGATGATGCCTATCTGATTTCGATATACGATCTGGCACTCGCAAGGTATTATTTCTTTATAAAAGATTTCCGGATGGCTTTTCAGGAGATCGATAAAGTACTGGCCGTCGATTATTCCGCTGATCCCCTTAAACTGAAAGTCGATATTTTGAAAGCTGCCGGGAAGAAAGATGAAGCTCTTGCTTTATACGATAAACTGTTGACTTTAGTAAAACAAACGAATGTAACAGCTTTTACCCGCCAGTTAAACCAACTGCGCATCTTACATGACCTGAATGATAGAAAGATACAGGAAGAACGCCTGGTTTATCAGAAAGAGCAGTTGTCGCAGAAACAAATCCAGCTGACCCTTTCCCTTATTTTATTCGGTGTACTGTTAGTGTTGTTCTATTTTCTGCTCCGTTATGTTAACCATGTCCGCAAACTGAAAGATGATCTGCAAAAGGAACGTGGAGTATTGATCGAAACGACCGACAAATTACGGATAGCCAAAGAGCAGGCAGAGGAGGCCGACCGTTTGAAAACTGCTTTTGTCGCTAATATCAGTCATGAGATAAGGACACCTCTGAATGCTATTGTGGGTTTTGCCGGTTTGCTGGAGGATGCGGACGAGGAGGAAAGGACAGAGTTTATACGGATCATCAATAATAGTTCGGAATTACTGCTGAATCTGGTGAGTGACGTGCTCGATTTGTCACGTTTGGAATCGGAGTCGTTCAATCTGACGCTGAAGGACTATAATATCTATGCCTGTTGTCTGAATGCGCAGGAAAGCGTACGGCAGAAGGTGCAACCGGGGGTGAAACTAACCCTGACGTGTTCGGATAAAGAGTATGTCATGAGAACCGACCCACTTCGTTTGCAGTAATTACTATTGAACCTCTTGACAAATGCCGCCAAACTTACGGAGCAGGGTGAGATTAATTTGGATTATCAGGTCGATACGGTGAAAAACAGGTTGTATTCTTTGTTACGGACACCGGTTGCGGCATTCCCCCGGAAAAACAAAAGACTATCTTCAACCGTTTTGAAAAAGTAGACGAGTTTAAGCAGGGGGCCGGCCTGGGGCTACCTATCTGTTGTACGATTGCCAGCCGTATTGGAGGGACGCTGTCTGTCGATCCTGCTTATACCAAAGGGGCACGATTTATATTTGTACATCCGTTTGGGCTGTGAACCGGGATTTCCTATCTTTGTTTGCATGATAGAAGTAAAGAATTGGATTAAAAGAATACGTCTCCGCTGGGTCATTCTGGCTGTTTTATTGGTTTTTGTCTGGACAGTGATGGCTTCGGCGGTGATGGGAGAGTGGTATGCCCGCGTGGTTTATCCGTTATTCCCGGCTGTTTTATCACGTGTGTCTTCGCTTTTCCCCTTTTCTGTGGGCGATTGTTTTATCTACGGCAGTATTGTCGGGTTGCTTGTCTACCTTATATATAGTATTAGCAGGAAACGGTCGTGGAAGATCGTTACCGGTCGTATGCTGGAATATCTGTTGTGGGTGTATGTCTGGTTTTATATGGCCTGGGGCCTGAATTACTTCCGGGAAGACTTTTTCACCCGGACACAGATTCCTTATTCGGCCTATTCGGCTGATGCGTTCCGTTCTTTTCTTTCAGCCTATACGGATTCATTGAATGCCTCGTTTGTAGACGTGCAAAAGATGGATCAAGCGGTGGTTGCCGAAGAAGTGGGGGATGGTTATCAGGAGATCGCCGGACGCTTTGGTCTGGTATCTCCGGCTGGTTATCTGCGTCCGAAGCCGATGCTGATCCCCTCTCTGATGAGTGGTGTTGGCGTATTGGGATATATGGGGCCGTTTTTTACCGAATACAATCTGAACCCCGATCTCCTTCCTGTTCAATATCCTTTTACCTATGCCCATGAGATGGCGCATCTGCTGGGAGTTTCCAGCGAAGCGGAAGCCAATTTGTATGGCTTTCTGGTCTGTTCGCGTTCGTCAGTCCCCGAGATACGTTTCTCTGCTTACTTTTCCCTGTTGCCATATCTGTTGGGTAATGCCTATCAACTGTTGCCGGAAGAAGAATTCGAAGCGTGGAAAAATACGATCTCCCCGGAAGTAAAGAAAGCATACAATGACAAAGTCGCCTATTGGCAGGCGCTATATAGCCCGACAATCGGTGACATCCAGGACACCGTTTACAACTGGTTCCTGAAAGGCAACAACATCCCCACCGGCCGAAAGAATTATTCGGAAGTGGTAGCGTTGCTGATGGCACTTCGCTCCTCGGAAAGGGCGAACGATCTGTAGCAAAGCAACGTTTTATGAAAGCAAGTTTTTGGGAAATAATAAGATGATAAGTGGCAGGTAATCTTTCAAACTGACCCGCAACTGTTTTAAGGCTTGCTGAATCCGGTAGTTTACTGTTTGGGTGGAGACTTGCAGGGTTTCGGCAATCTCTTTGTAGCTTTTGTTTTCAAAGCGGTGCATCACGAATGCTTCCCGGTAACTGGCGGGTAAGTCCTGTATTGCTTGGCTGATATGTTTTTTCAGTTCTTCCGTTTGCTGGAAATCGGTATCTTGCAACATTTCCAGCATATATTCATAGAAACGTGTTTCTGCCCGCAATTGCGATTGTTGGCGGGTGAGTTGATTGATACTTCTGTGGTAGACAGCCTTATACAGGTATTGGCTGAAGGAGGTATCGAATGTTTGTACTTCCCTGTTTTCCCATAACCACAGCATGACATCCTGCACGATCTCTTCCGCATCTTCCAGGCTCACAAACCGGTTCGCATACGTACATAATATCGGATAGTATCTCCTAAATAAGGTACCGTACGCTTTTTTATCTCCACGTTGCATGGCTGATAACAGAAGTGAGTCTTCCTTCATTTGTGTGGTGTTTTTCATACCATTGTCTCCCTGTTGATAAAGATAGTTTTTTATCGTAGAAAAAATATCAAAAAACAGATTTCCGTTTAGTAATGTGTCGGATTTCTCTTGTCTTATAATAAAACAAGCATAGATGGAAACTTTCGATACAAATAAAATAGAAGAACTTCTTCCCCGCTATTGTTCCGGCGAGGCAACGATAGAGGAATGCCGGATCGTGGAAGAATGGATCCGGCAATCGGATGATAACTACCGGATTGTCAAACAAATGTATGCCATCGACCAGGTAGCGGGTACAGTACGGATGGAGTCGAAGGTCGATACAGAGAAGGCCTTAGCCTTTGTAAACCGTAAAATGACTAAGGCGCGTTCGCAAGTAATCTGGTTTACCTGGCTACAGCGGGTAGCAGCCATTCTCTTTATCCCTCTTCTTATTGCTTTCGCTATTCAGAACTTTGCACCGTCCCGGACAGAGATCGCACAGATGATCGAAATAAAAACCAATCCGGACATGACGACAACCGTCGATCTTCCCGACGGCTCTAAAGTATATCTCAATTCGGAGTCCTCTTTAACCTATCCATCCTTTTTTAGTGGAGATAAGAGAAACGTACAGTTGAAAGGAGAAGCCTTTTTTGAAGTAAGGAAAGACCCGGAGCATCATTTCATTGTTTCTGCTCCTGATCATACACAGATTGAAGTTCTGGGAACCTCTTTTAATGTAGAAGCATTTGAGAAAGACTCGTTTATTTCAACCACATTGGTAGAGGGAAAAGTATGTTTTGCCTATCAGAAGAATCAGAAAACCACATCCGTAGTAATGAATCCCGGACAAAAATTGATGTACAATACAACCTCTTCCCGGGTAAGTCTGATTGAAACGAGTGGCGAAGCGGAAACGGCCTGGAAAGATGGAAAGATCGTATTTCAGGCCACACCGCTGCCGGAAGCATTACGCATGTTGGAGAAACGGTTTAATGTAACCATCGTGTTATCGAACGACCGCCTTCGCACAGAGGCTTTCAACGGCTCTTTTACCAACCAGCGGTTGGAGCGTATATTGGAAATCTTTAAAATATCATCGAATATAAAATGGCGTTATCTGGATACCCAGGATACAACGAATGAGAGAACGAGAATAGAAATTTATTAATTTAATGGAAAAAATCATGGAAGACACACCACCAGCTAAAAACATCCGGTGAAATATTGGTGTATTTCACCGGATGGAAAGAATTAATTTAGAATGCTTGTTTGGCGACAAGCGATAATAAACCATTTTTATTAATTAGATCAGTACAAAGTTATGCAAAAACATTTTAATACCCAACAATTTTGGGTATCGGAGTTTCTTTGGTTTATCTTAAATAAAATACCAAGAGTTATGAAGTTATCAGTCTTGCTACTATTATGTTCTATCTGTTTGGCCCAGGCTGCGGATAGTTATGCTCAGAAGGCTACTGTAAATTTGGAAATGCGTGACCAAACGGTTAAAGAAATATTGGACGAGATCGAGGAGCAGTCCGATTTCTCTTTTTTCTTTAATATAAAGCATGTCGATTTACAGAGAAAGGTGTCGGTAGTGGCTAAGAAAAGTGATATATTTAAAGTGTTGGATACGGTCTTTGCCGGTACAAATGTTCACTATTCGGTGATAGACAGAAAGATTATCCTTTCGACAGAGAAGCATGAGGGGCAGGCCGTTCCACAAAATGGAAAGATTGTAACAGGCATCGTGAAAGATCCTGGCGGCGAACCTGTTATAGGTGCGAATGTTGTCGAGAAAGGATCGACAAATGGAACGATTACAGATATCGAAGGAAGGTTCTCCCTCACTGTTGCGCCGGATGCGACATTGGTCGTGTCTTATATTGGCTATAAATCTTTGGAGACAAAGATCGATGCCCGCGATATGTACACCATCACGCTTGCTGAAGATGCGGAAACACTGGAGGAAGTGGTGGTTGTCGGATACGGTATTCAGAAGAAAGTAAACCTCTCCGGAGCAGTGACCCAGGTCGACAGTAAGATGTTGACAGACCGCCCCGTCCAGAATGTATCATCGGCTTTGCAAGGCCTGATGCCGGGTGTCACGATCACATCAGGGCAGGGTCGTCCGGGGCAAGACGAAGCAACGATCCGTATCCGCGGCGTAGGAACGTTGAATACGGCAGATCCTTACATCCTAGTCGATGGTATTGAAACCGGAACGATGAATTCGGTCGACCCGAATGATATTGAAAGCATCTCCGTCCTGAAAGATGCAGCATCGGCTGCTATCTACGGATCCAAAGCATTCAACGGCGTTATCCTGATAACCACCAAACGGGGAAAAGAAGGGAAGATACAAGTTTCTTACAGTGGCAATGTCGGTTTACAGCGTCCTACGGAAAGAGTAGACCGTCTCAGTTCGTACGACTATGCGCGCCTATTGAGTGAATCGATAAAATACGTCGGAGTGGAACCCAGTTTCACTGATGCCGAAATACAGAAGTTTAAAGATGGGGCGGATAAAAACTATCCGAATACCGACTGGTATGATTTGGCTTTCCGGACAGGCGTTGTGCATACACACAATGTCAATGTCAATGATGGTACCGAAAATGTAAAATATATGGGCTCTCTCGGTTATTTGCATCAAAACGGTATATTGCCCAATTCCAACAGACAGCAGTTTAATGCCCGTACAAACCTCGACATGAAGCTGACTTCCCGGTTATCGACCCGGTTGAACATGGCATATATTAACAATGATTATTCCGATCCTACGTCGAGTTTTTCAGGAGGCGGATCGGATCAGATTTTCCGTCAGATAAATCGTATTGCTCCGTGGATCGTTTCCCGTTATGACGACGGTACTTATGGGACGATATCCGACGGAAATCCTCTCGCCTGGCTGGATATGAAACAAACCGTCGACAGGGAGAACCGGAATTTTTCAGGAATAGCCTCTCTGGACTATGATATCCTGGACGGTTTGAAAGCAACGGTAACAGGATCGTATGTCGGCAACCAGCAATATTATCATGAATTCCAGAAATATATCCGTTATAATGCGAATAAAGAATCCGAACCTAATCATCTGACTGAAATACATTATGATTGGGAACGAACCGTCTTCGACGCCTTGTTAAACTATGACAAACAGTTCGGAAAACATGATGTAAAGGCATTGGCCGGATGGCATGCCGAAAAATACAAGTATTCGGAAAGTAAGTCTTATCGCGAAAACTTCCTCAATAATGATTTGACGGATATGAATGCCGGCGAAACAAGGACTCAGACGAATAACGGATATACGCGTGAGTTGGCCATGCTGGCCTGGTTTGCCCGTGTAAACTACGATTATGAAGGTAAATATCTTTTTGAGGCAAATATCCGTTCTGACGCCTCTTTCCGGTTTGCAGCCGGAAACCGTTGGGGATATTTCCCTTCTTTCTCAGCAGCCTGGCGTTTAAGTGAAGAACATTTCACGGCAGGCACAAAGAGCTGGTTGAATAATCTGAAGCTGCGTGCTTCCTGGGGATTGCTGGGTAATCAGGATGCGTTGACCGACTACTATCCCTGGATGGTTACCTACGACGTGGGAGTTACTTATCCGTTCGGAGGAGTCCTGAATTCCGGCTATTCCCAGAATAATTACAAATTGTCGACCATCTCCTGGAAAAAAGCCGGACCTGGGGAGTCGGGTTGGATATGGTATTGAATACGAACATAAGCGTAACCCTCGATTATTACGATAGAAAAACAACCGGTATCATTATGGATATGCCTGTACCCGCCGAATTCGGTTTAGGTGCCTATAAAGATAATGTAGGTGCCATGTCGAACAGAGGGATCGAAGCTATCTTGAGTTATAATAAAACGTGGGGCGATTGGTCTTTCGGTGCGGCTATGAATTTTGCTTACAACAAAAATGAGATACAGGAGTTGGGCGGTGTGGCTTCTATGACGGACCCTAATAATGGAAATAAGCGCAGGACTGTCGGAGAACGGTTGAACTCCTATTATATGTATGAGGCCGACGGATTTTTCCCGTCGGATAAAGAGGCGGCAACCTGGATGGATAAATATGCCGGACAGGATGGATATCCTTTTGGAACCATGCAATTTAAAGGAGGAGATTTGATCTATAAAGATACGAATGGAGACGGCAAGATTACCAGTGACGACCGTACGATTTGCGGTTCTTCCGATCCTTCCTATACCTATGGTTTGAACCTGACAGGCAGATACAAAGGATTTGATGTGGCATTTTTGTTCACAGGTGCAGCCGGAGGGCGTATGTTGCTGACGTATGAAGCTGTAGGACATTTTATCGGAGATTCGTCGCATCCGGCAGATGTATGGTTGGATGCCTGGACTCCGGATAACCCGGATGCAGCCATGCCCCGCGTATCTTATGCAACCACCTCTCCAAGCCATGTCGATAATATTGTTTCATCTTTTTGGTTGCAGAAAACAAATTATATGCGCTTAAAGAATTTGCAGTTCGGATATACATTCCCTAAGAGTTGGCTGAAAAGCCTGGGCGTACAAAGTCTCCGCGCTTATTATTCCGCAGAGAACCTATTTACCATAAAGAATATGTTGATCAATGTCGATCCGGAAATAACGAGGGAAAGTGCTACGGATTACCCATTGTTGCAAACACATTCTTTCGGGATTAATTTAACTTTCTAATCTATAATCTAGTAGGATACAAATATGAAACGTTTAGCTTTATATATAATGACAGTTTTGTTTCTGATAGGAACAACTGCCTGTTCTGATTTTTTTAGATACGGTGCCGCATGATTCCCTAGCCCCTACTGCTTCATGGAAAACAGAGGACGATGCAGCCAAATTTTTAGTGGGATGCTACGACGGATGGGTGAATGTGGATGAATTAATTTATTGGGATGCATCTTCCGATATTGGTTTTGCGAATTTTGCACACGACCCCTGGTGGTATATGGGCAATGGAGGCGTGACAGCCAATACGGGCTATAATTTTTATGATTTTAAATGATACGGCGTTGTAATACCTTTTTTGGAAAATATAGGTCAGGTTGAATTCCGCAATGAAGCGGTAAAAAACGACATGATCGGCCAGGTTAAAACCATACGGGCATATCAATATTTTAATATGAATTGGTGGTATGGAGGTGTTCCTATTGTCAAGAATTACGAAACGGCAGAGGAAGCGAAAGTACCCCGCAATACGGAGGAAGAAGTAAAGCAATTTGTGTATGATGAAATAGATGAAGCAATCTCTCTGTTGAAAAGTGAGCCGTCAGCGCGTGACTATATAGCCAAAGGGACAGCCCTGGCCGTTAAAATGCGTTCCGCTTTATATTATGGAGATTATGAACGGGCGAAAGAAGCGTCCAAAGCCATTATGGATTTGAATATATATAAACTTGAACCGGAATATGCCAATTTATTCCTGGTGGAAGGATAGGATTCAAAAGAAATCATCTCGTCGCTCCAGTATATTTTAAATACGAAATCATTGTTCCATCTGGGTATGTGTTATTATAATAACAGCGATAACGGATGGGCGGGAGTCGCCCCTCTCCAGAACCTGGTGGATATGTATGAACTGACCGACGGGCAAACCAAAGAGGAATCCACATTGTATGATGAAGCGCATCCTTTTGCCAACCGTGACCCTCGTATGGCAAAGACGATCCTGATTCCGGGACAAGACTGGGCCGGTTGGATACATAATACATTGGATAGGGAGGTGCAAAATGCGGATGGAACCGTATCTGTTAATGTAAATTATCCGGGAAGTTCGGACAATGCCTCGAAAACGATCCTGACCTGGCTGAAATATTGTGGAACAGGGCCTAATTATTATGCCAATATCTTTGCAACGAACGCTTGCCCGATCATTTTCCGTTACGCGGAAGTGCTGTTAAGTTATGTCGAAGCGGAGAACGAGCTGAACGGGCCGTCTGCCGAAATCTATGCGATGTTAGACCAGATACGCAACCGGGCCGGAATGCCGGATGTCGACAGGGCGAAGTATGCTACGCAAGATAAATTGCGGGAGTTGATCCGTCGCGAACGTTGTGTCGAGCTGGCAGGAGAAGGCCTGCGTCGGGCGGACATCGTCCGTTGGAAAGATTCGGGTGGCAAAATGGTGGCAGAAACCGTATTGAATGGCGAAGTAACCCGAATTGCGGGAACTGTAAATTATAAAGAAACAGATCCGTATAAAAGGGCGACGGTTACAGGTACTATTTTCCTGGAAAACCGTATCTTCAGACCTCATAACCGTTATCTGCCGATACCTCAGAATGCTATTGACAAGAATCCTAATTTGAAACAGAATACAGGTTATTAAGTATAAACTTTACGAATAAAAGTCTATTGTGAATGATGAAATTGATTAATAGTATTTATTTAATTACATGCGGAGTGGCCCTGATGTGCGCCACTCCGGCTTTGTCGCAACAATCGGATAATGAATTGGAGCAGCGTGCAAAGAGTCTTATCGGACAAATGACTGTGGAAGAAAAGATCTCACAGATGATGAACACAGCGCAAGGCATCAGCCGTTTGGGCATATTGCCTTATAACTGGTGGAACGAAGCGCTGCATGGGGTAGCGAGGAATGGGAAAGCAACCCTGTTCCCGCAACCGATCAATCTGGCATGTAGCTTCAATACGGATCTTATCCGTCAGATCGGTTCTGCCATCAGCGACGAGGCAAGAGCCAAATTTAATGTCGCCCAGCAGATGAAGGTCTATGAAATGTATGCGGGACTGACCTTTTGGGCTCCCAACGTAAATATCTTTCGCGATCCCAGATGGGGGTGCGGCATGGAAACCTACGGGGAAGATCCGTTTTTATCCGCCCGGATGGGTGTGGAGTATGTGCATGGCATGCAAGGGGATGATCCCCGTTATCTGAAAGCCGCCGCTTGTGCCAAACACTATGCCGTCCATTCCGGTCCTGAAGCATTGCGCCATGAATTTGACGCGGTTGTTTCTGATAAGGACCTCTTTGAAACTTATCTGCCGGCATTCGAGGCGTTGGTGAAAGAAGGAAATGTGGAAGCCGTGATGGGAGCTTACAATCGCGTGAATGGCGAAAGCGCTTCGGCGAACAGCCGGTTGCTGATCGATATTCTGAGAGAACGTTGGGGATTTAAAGGGCATGTCGTTTCCGACTGTGGTGTGATAACCGATATTTATTCCGGGCATCATTCCGTCGATTCTGAAGCCGAGGCTGCTGCCGTTGCCATAAAAGCCGGACTTAACCTGGAGTGCGGGAACACGTTCCGGACTTTAAAAGAAGCGTTGGACAGGAAATTGCTGACAGAAGAGGAACTGGATAAAGCGTTGGTCCCGTTAATGGTGACCCGCTTAAAACTAGGCCTGTTCGACGATCCGAAGGAGAATCCTTACAGCAACATCTCTGAAGCAGTGGTATGTAGCCCCGAACATCAGGCTCTGGCGTTGGAAGCTGCCGAACAGGGCATGGTTTTGTTGCAGAATAAAGAGAACGTGCTGCCTTTAAAAAAGGATTTGAAAACTTTATATCTGACAGGCCCGTTTGCAACGGATGGCAATGTGTTGCTAGGTAATTATTACGGTGTGCCTGCCCGTCTGTCTACTTTCCTTCCGGCTATCTCTTCCAAAGTAAGTATCGGCACACGCTTGATGTTCAAGATGGGTATTATGCCTACCGAGCCGAATAAGAACCCGATCGACTGGGCGTCGGGCGAAGCATCGTCGTCGGAAGTTACGATTGTTTTCTTAGGCGAAAGCAATTGTACGGAAGGAGAAGAAGGGGATGCGATAGCTTCTTCCACTATGGGCGACCGGCTGGATATGTCGTTGCCCAAACACCAGATCGAGTATCTTCGCAAAATCAGTAAGAAAGGAAAGAACAAGGTTGTGGCAGTTGTCAGTTGCGGCGGGCCGTTTGATGTCAGGGAAATATGCGAATTGTCGGACGTAGTGATCTGGACGGGCTATCCCGGACAGGAAGGCGGCGAGGCTTTGGCTAATGTATTGTTTGGCGATATTTCCCCTTCCGGCCGTTTGCCGATAACCTTCCCCGAGTCTGTCGATGCCCTTCCCGATTTCAGCGATTATTCGATGAAAGGCCGCACTTATCGGTATCAGAAAGAAAACATTGCTTTTCCTTTCGGTTTCGGACTGACATATAGCTCGGTCGCTTATGAAGGATTGACCGTTAGTCAGCCGAAAGATCTGGGAAAGAAAGAAGTCGTTGTGAATGTGACGTTGGCCAATAACGGCAAGTATGCCGTCGATGAAGTCCCTCAGTTATATATCGTAACTCCCCGCGCCGGCGAAGATATGCCGTTGAGCTCGCTCAGAGGGTTCCAGCGAGTCCATCTGGATGCAGGAGAAAAGAAAACGGTATCTTTCAAAATCTCTCCCGATGATTTGAAGATGATCGATGCAAAAGGAGAAAAGGTCCTGTTGAAAGGCGAACATCAATTGGTCGTTTCGGCAGCAGCACCCGGGAAAAGATGCGATGAACTGGGCATACCTTCCCAACGAACTTCGTTTAAGTTGTAAGCCGGAATAGATGTTATATCTATAAAAAAGTTTTCCAAAACATATCCTTCAAACCTTCACCTGTAAATGCTTATTCTTTTATCCTCAGTCATTTACAGGTGAAGGCAATGAATAAACCCTGGTGCTCCTGTACCCGTTTTTTACCAATTTGCCTTCACTTATCAGTTGATTTAGATCTTCCAGCGCCCGATATTTGGAACATCCGGCCAACTCCCGGTAATCGCCGCAAGTAATAAAATGATGTATTTCCAGATATTCCGTCAGCCTGCGTACCCGTACTTCAAAAGCAGGGAGCGTACCTTTCCCTTCCGGCATGCGTTCGAGATGCATCGACTTCAGTTTGTTTTTTAGGTATTTACCACAGCGGAAATTCACGTTCTTGAAATGGATCGATTCGCTTCGGATCTCTTTCTTGTCCATCACCGGACGCGAAGCAAGCGAGACGCTGAAAAAGCCCAACTCCTCGAGTTCGACAATATATCCCTGTTCCAACCGGTCGGCCATCACGTCGGCGATAACGCGCAAAGCTCCTTTAAGATCGGCGCCCGACATGGTGGAACGGGTTTGAGCTTCTTCTATTAGATCGTTCGTACGGATTGTTCCGTAAGGTACTACACGCGGATGCATTGCCTGTTTTTTCTTGTCTCCCGTAGGGTTCGGATTGCGAACCATTCTGTATCTTGCATACATAGTAGTCGTTGTTTAAGGTGTAACAAAGCATCCGTTATTGCCGGAGTGCCTTACTTTATTTTGTTTGCCAGTTATCGAACGCTTGTTCGACAGCCGTCAAACGCTTGGAAGACTACTGTCGAATAAGCGTTTGACAATTGACAAACAAGAAAGGATAACGCACCAAAGATATAAAGAATAATCGATAAAAGCCTTGTTATCCATAGCCTTTTTTCTTATCTTTCAGCAGAAAATACACCTTAGATTACAAGCAGATGAATATCACACAGTATAAAGGCGGAACTAAATCAGTTAAAACCTTTTCGTTTAATGTATTAGTAGAGAATATGAGAGACCGCGAAGCCGGTCGGGCAGTGCAGGAATTCCGGGAAAAACTGGACGAGTATCATCCTGGCTATCCCTGTCCGGCGGCAAATAAGCTGGCGCGTATCGTTTTCGGCGCTGAATACCGGAGGAAAAACGGGGAGTTGAAGATGGAGGCTTACAACGGGCTTGTCCTTCTCGAAGTCGGCAACCTGTCGGGCTATACGGAAGCGGTTGAGATACGGCGGAAAGCGGCCGGTTCACTGCAAACCTTGCTTGCTTTTATCGGTTCGAGCCGTAAGAGCGTGAAGATCGTCGTGCCTTTTACGTTGCCGGACGGTTCGTTACCTTGCAACCGCGAGCTGGCGGAGTGGTTTCATGCGCATGCTTACCTGCGGGCGCTCAATTATTACCGGATGCAGTTGCAGCGGGAGGTTATTTACCGGCAACCGTCTGTGGAACAGTCTTGTTGTATTTCCTACGATCCCGATCTTTATTTTAATCCGGCGGCTGTCCCGGCAACGCTCGAACAGCCGTTGCAGATGCCGGGCGAGCCGGGTTACCGCGAAGTGAAACAGCAGGAACCACTACCGCTTCAACGGATGGAGGCGGGTCACGAACGGAGCCATTCCGTTTACCTGCTTTATCAGGTGGCTTTGAAAAAGGCGATCGAGGAGGTGGGAAAAGAACCGGACGGTGCGACGGCGGATGCGTTGCTGGTTCGTCTGGCGGAGAACTGTCTCAGGGTCGGCATACCGGAGGAAGATGTTGTGAAATGGTCGTATGTGAATACTTATTTCAAACGGAATGAAACGGAATTGCGGGCGGCGGTGCATAATGCTTACCTGCTGGATAAATATTATGGTGCGGGCCCTGCGATGCCGGCTTGCCAGAATCTGGTGCTCCGCATGGAGGAGTTTATGAAGCGACGCTACGAATTGCGGCGGAATGTGTTGAAAGGAGAGGTGGAATACCGGGAGCGTCGTTCCTATTATTACAGTTTTTTCCCGGTCACCGACGAGGTGCTCAATACGATCTCCCTGCATGCGCAAGCCGAAGGCCTTGATTTATGGGATCGGGATGTGAAACGTTATATCTATTCCAATAAGATACCGTTGTTCAATCCGCTGGACGATTATCTGGATCATTTGCCGGAATGGGACGGGAAAGACCATATCCGTGCTCTGGCAGATACCGTGCCGACGGAGTCGAAACTGTGGCGCGACCATTTTTATATCTGGTTCCTGGGGTTGGTTGCCCAATGGAAACAGATGGGCGGGGCGTATGCGAACAGCGTATTGCCATTGCTGGTGGGCGAGCAGGGATGCGGGAAATCCACCTGGTGCCGGAATCTGCTGCCGCCTGTCCTGCGCGAATTTTATACGGATAGCATCGATTTCGGAAATCGTCGCGATGCGGAACTGATGCTGCATCGTTTTGCCCTGATCAATATCGACGAGTTCGATTCGGTAGGGCCTTCCCGCCAGTCTTTCCTGAAACATCTGCTTCAAAAACCGGAGGTAAATGCCCGGCGTGCTTATAAATCGAGTGTGCATGCTTTGAAACGGTATGCCGGTTTCGTGGGGACTTGCAATAATATGGATTTATTATCCGATCCGACCGGAAGCCGCCGCTTCCTTTGTGTCGAGATCAAAGGGGAGATCGACCGCGCGCATCCTGTCGATCACGACCAGTTGTATGCCCAGGCGATCCATGCTTTACGGTCAGGCGAACGGTATTGGCTGACGCGGGAGGAAGAAAAGTCTGTCACGCTCCAGAATGAGGAGTTTGAGCAAATGCCGGTCGAGGAACAGCTTTTGCTGCAATATTTCAGACTTGTATTGGATGATAACGACGAAACCGGCGAATGGCTTTCCGTTGCCGAAATCATGCAACGCATCCGTAAACGTAGCCGGCTGAATTTCAGTAATATGACGATAAATGTATTCGGCCGTCTGCTTCGTCGCAACAATATCCCGAGTAAGCATACAAATCTTGGAAACTTGTATCACGTGAAGGAAATAATCTGATTTTCCTTCTTCCGGCTCTGTGTCCGAAAAATGCCTTCACCTATAATCGGTTTATAATTAAACAGATAGATTTTGGGTGAAGGCTTGAAGGCTTATTTTTGGAAAACTTTTGTGCGTCCTTTTAAACAATATTTTTCATCCGCTGTTCCATTTCTTCTCCGCTGATGCCTATTCCGGCAATGGCGTCTTTGCCTGTGATGGATAATCGCTGACGAACTTCTTCAAGAGTATATTCACAAGGACTTGCTACCTGTGTATTATTCCGGAGTTTACTTAGGTATTTTCTAAGTTTTCCGATATTCTCCCGGTGATATACCTGTTTCTTTCTTAAAAAACTTTGAGAAAAAACTGGGATTGGGGAAACTAAGGTCTTCGGATATTTGCCACACCGATAAGTCGGAATACTTTAACTGCACTTTTGCTTGCTGTATGATATGGCGATTTATCCATTGTATCACAGTCAGGCCGCTAACCTGCTTGATGACAAAACCGAGATAATTGGGGGTTACGCAAAGATGACCGGCATAGAACGAGATGCTGCGTTCACGGATGCCATACTCGTTAAGTAAGGCAAGAAAGCGGTGGAATATAGAATCCTGGCGAGAAATAGAGCGTTGATTGTCAGTGTAATGTTCCTGTTTATAAATAACGTGAAGTCCAGCCAGTAAAGCGATCTGGAGGTGGGTGATTGCAGTAGGCGACGGAAGCGTACGATTTACCTCACAATATAAAAGGTGGAAATATTCGCCCGTGAGTTGCCGATAATCATTAGTCAGGTGAAAGTGGGTGCAGGTCTTGAAAGTAATTTCCTGCGGCAGGTCGGTGAGCGAGAAGGCCTGTATATCGAAATCGTCGTCATAGCTTTCTATTTCAAAAATGGTATCGGGCGGAATGATGAGCAGCATGTGTGGCAGCAGCGTGTAGGGATAAAGGTTAATGAAACAGGACGCCTTTCCCGATGTAATACGCATCACACGTCCTTCATCCACCCGGTAGGTATGTCCTTTTTGTAAAAACGTCATTCCGAATTGACGTGAACTCATCGACACAAACAAATCTTTGCCTATGTATTCCTTATGTTCTTTATCTGCCAGGTTACCTATTATCTCCAGGTTTAGTTTTTCTATTTCTTTTGCCATTATCGTAGGATTGGAACATATTCGCCTTTTTATAGATCGCAAAGCTATCATGATAGCGTTGTATCTTTGCAACAAAGTTAATAATTTAAATAAGAAACAAAAATGGAAAAGATTACGAAACAGATGGTTTTTAAACCAGCGTTCGATTATATCGACGACGGTCATGTTCATGGCGTACTCAGTAAGTTCAATCCCGGCACTTCGGTGCTTAAATCCGGTACGCAGATTGCTCCCGGATTTAAGCCGCTTACAACGGATATTGTTCACATAAAAGATGTAGCAGTCAGGATGCGTGATGGAATAACGATTTATACAGATGTATTCCTGCCGGTGACAGATAAGAAAGTCCCTGTTCTTATTGCATGGAGTCCTTACGGGAAAAGTGCAGGCACGGCACCCCGCTATATCGATCTTTTTAATATGCTCGGAATGGGCAATACGTGGAATTCGGGACTGACTAAATTTGAAGGACCCGATCCGGCCTATTGGTGTGCATGCGGCTATGCCGTTTGTAACCCGGACCCGCGCGGCATTGCCCATAGTGAAGGTGATATTACGATGACCGGCTCGCAAGAGGCATCCGACTGCTACGACCTTATAGAATGGCTTGCTATACAGGATTGGTGCAATGGCAAGACTGCACTTACGGGAACAAGTTACCTCGCCTTTTCACAATGGTTTATTGCTGCCGCCCAACCGCCCCATCTTACTTGTATTGCTCCTCACGAAGGATTGCAGGATGCTTACCGGGACATCTGCTATGTGGGTGGCATACCCGACCCGAATTTTCTTAATCGTCTGCAAGTGAACCACGTGAGTGCCAGTGGTGCACAGCGGGAAGATATGATCGATGAGATGTACAAATATCCGTTTGCTGACCATGAACTATGGAAAGACAAGTGTGCCGATTGCAGTAAAATCAAGATTCCCACATACGTTACGGCAAGTTATTCCAATACACTTCATACAATGGGAACTTTCCGTGCCTGGCATGAAATAGGTTCGAAAGAAAAGTGGCTTCGCATACACGATTCACAGGAATGGCTTGACTATTACGATCCGGCAAATACGGGGGAGCGCCGTCGCTTCTTCGATCACTATCTTCTGGGTAAAGACAATGGATGGGAAAATACCCCCAAAGTGCGCTACGCCTTACTTGATCTTGAAGGTCACAATCGCCTCGGCCTGCCTGCCGATGAATTCCCGGCCAACAACGTAGAATATAAGAAGTATTATATGAACGGCAGATCCCGTACGCTGCAAGCTGTACCCGAAACTACCGAAACTGCCATACGTTATTCCGTGAACGGTCTACCCGTGCGTGCCTCTTTCCAAATGACTTTCGACGAAGATATCTCTTTTCTCGGTTATCCGAAAGTAAAACTCTTCGTCGAGGCAGAAGGATACGATGACATGGATTTGTTTGTATGGGTACAGAAAATCGACTGTCGCGGCAATGTGCTCACCGAGTTTGTGGTACCCAACCACGGTGCTGCATTGCAGGATTTTACACAGGACGGCGCCTCTGCATTACGTTATAAGGGTCCGCACGGCAGACTGCGTGTGTCGATGCGTCATTTGGATGAGGAGAAATCGACGAATATTATCCCGGCTTACACTTTTGACCGTATAGAGAAACTTTCGAAAGGTGAAATCGCTGAGGTGGATATTGCACTTAGCCCCATTGGTATGACTTGGTATAAAAGTGAGACCCTTCGTGTAATGGTCAGTGCTAAAGACGAAATAGGTTCCATTATGCCCGGTACTCCCGGATGCACCCCAGATAATAAAGGCATACATATTCTTCATACAGGTGGTAAATATGCATCTTATCTGCAATTGCCGAACTTAATATAAAAACATTCTTGTCTATAAGTCACCGGCTCCTGGTCTTTTTCATAATAAGTATCAGAAAGACCGATAATTGGTACAAAAATATTATTTTTATAATTTGTCATATTAAAGAACGAAACAATGAAGTATTTCCGGTAGAGGATACGATCGGAGCAGTTAGCAAAAAAAGCCATCCGGCTCGTGAGAGTCGAATGGCTTATAACTGCATTGCAGTTTCAGAAAAAATTGTTGGGTTTTACCTCTTAGTTAGCTCTTGATATAGTTCGCAATGACCGTCGGGGTCAAAGATTCCTTTCCTTATTAATTCGTTTTCCAGCCGGTGTAATGATAAATCACCGAAGTTTCGTTGCTCCTTCAGTGTTGCGATGCCGTTGGCAGAAGTATATCTCAGTAAATCTTCCAGGGTATATATATCCAGTGATCTGAAAATAGTTAACGTCCTTCTCTCCAAATCAAGACATTGGGTTAATGGTTTTGATAACAATTTCTTTTGTCTGGCATAAGGTATTTTGGTCGTTGTTTTCTTTTGGGCAGGATGTTTGATTTCTTCCATTAATAACTGATTACTCAGCAATTGTATCTTTGATTGCAACGCTTCGATTTCTATATCTTTTTGGATACCGTTATTGAGGTAGTCTCTGATAAATCCGGTTTGGATACTGATGTCCGTAACTGCTGCCTGGAATATATCTTTTACTTTCCGGGGAGTAAGGCCAAGATGTTCCGCTACTTCTTCGACGCTTAGTTTGGTGGCTAATGCATGGAATACTATTTTCTTGAGATCGGAGTTAAGTAAGTTTCTCATTTCCGATACGATCAATAAATATTCCGATGACAGGCTTTTGAATGCTTCGATAATGAAGTCGCTTTCTTTCTCTTTATCTTCTTTTGTAGGTCGTTTTTCCTCCTCCGGCAGGTTTACCGGAGGGGATATGATACAGGCGTCTTCCCAGATTGCAGCTTTATGCTCGGGCAGTACATTCCCTAAAAGGGCTGGCTTCTGGTCGTTAGGGAGGAGAAGTTTTACATAATCACGTATTTTAGTCAACAGGTTAATCATAGTATGAAACGTTTTATATGATACATATTATCTGTTATATGGATACTATCCTATTCTCCCGAACCGGACAGTTGCAGAGTCCCCTCTTTACTATGCCTTTTTACTGAATTGTATGATTGTCTAATATATTTACAACGTATGGTAGTAAAAAGTATAGTTTGAAAAAGGCATAAAAAACGTGGTGCTATTGCTACATCTCAGCCCTTGTAGGTATCCCGACCTTGACGCGCTGATAGTAAGCAACAGCCCACGTCATATCATATATAACTTATGTATATACAAACAACATGGGCATTTTGTTGCTACTATCTCAGTTACGTCTGTGTATTTTGGGATGTTTACAAGGAACCGAGATAATATCTTAAAATGCCTTATTCTAAATATTTCTACAGAACAGAACCTAACGCTATAGCTTCTGCGCTTTCTGTAATACTGCAAAGATAGTAGATACGATCAAATAAACAACTGTTTGTAGCGGAAAAATGCAGCTTAGACTTAAAAATCATAAGCTATGTGTTTATTTGTGCTTTTTTTTGATTGATTTATTCCTTCAGCAACCATTTCCAGACAGGGAGCACTTCTATATCTGAACCGCTTTCGGAGATAGTTGTTTCTTCGTCCCGGGTGATTATAAATGCTTTTCTAATAGAAAAGACTTCCGCTATTTTCCATAAAGCTTTGATTTCCCTCTCCCGAGTGAGCGGGTCGTCGATACTGTATGATACTTGTATCGCTATTTCCTCGTCAGGAATATAAAAATCGACTTCGATACCTTTATTATAGAAGAATACCCCGTATTCTTCTCCTTTTCTGTATCGTTCGATCAGATTTATGGCTACTATGTTTTCCAGCAATTTGGTTTCGGCATCGAAGAGGAAATTATTCAATAACCCATTGTCATAATAATATCGTTTACAGCTGGAAAAACGTTCGGCTACCGAATCTGTGAAGTTTGGTACATTAAAAGTCAGATAAACGTCATTCATGTAATTCAGGTAATCGGCCAATGTGTTACGGCCAATGTTGCTCCCCGACGATTTTATGATATTCAGTAATCGGGTTTGAGTGGTAGGCTGCATGACACTTTCCGCCAGCTTTTTGGCAAGTAAACGAATGGCGCTGCCGTTGCGTATTTCGTTTCGTGCGATAATGTCTCCCAGTAAAATCTTTAGGTAAAGCGAGTTGATCCATTCCCGTTTGTCTGTCAGGGGAAATGTTTCTGCGAAACCTCCGAAATGAAAATAGGTATCGAATTGTCTGATCACCTGTAGGCGCAATTCCGGATCGTATTCCCAGTTTTTCTTTATATCGATTTTATGATAGGTTAAAAACTCCCTGAATGAGAAAGGAAATACCTCCCGTATGATAAACCTGCCTCCGAGTGTAGTTGCAATATCCCGGCTAAGCATTTTTGCATTACTTCCGGTAATGAAAACCCGATATTTGGAATCGGCCAGGCGGCGGGCAAATTTTTCCCAGCCATCGATGTTCTGTATTTCATCCAGATAGATCAATGGGGTGCGATTGTCATACATCTCGGCATAGCATTCTAATAATAACCCTAGTTCTGAGCTGCTGATTGAGGAAATGCGTTCATCCTCGAAATTGATATATAAACAGTCTTCGATAGTTGCTTTACCGGATTCTATCAGATTTTGTATATCCTGATACATTTGGTAGGACTTACCGGCTCGCCGAATCCCAGCTAATACATAATTAGCTTGTTCTTCGAAATAGATCGGTCTTTTAACTAATTGTATATTGCTGATTTCCCTCTGGCGTTCAGCAATAATTGCTTTTATAATCCGCTTTTCCATTGTCTTGCACTGTATATAGTGCAAATATCGCTAAAATATGCTTTATATACAAAGCATATATGTGCTTTATTTTGTCGTTACTAACATTTTGGAAAACTCTTTATGATTGTTGCTGTTGCAATTCGATGATGATTTCATTCTGTTTCGTATCTGTACCACAAAGATTAGGAATAAAAGCGGAAAAGAGAAAACAGTTTTTTTTCTAATTGGAATTAAATCACTAACTTTGCGGCATTTTTAGAAGAAAGATAAAAATAACGCGATATGAGTAAGAAATTTGCTGAATACTCTAAGTTTGACTTGTCGAACGTAAATAAAGAGGTGCTGAAGAAATGGCAGGATGGCGACATCTTCCATAAGAGTCTTGAAATCCGCGAAGGATACCCCTCGTTTGTGTTTTATGAAGGTCCGCCTTCTGCAAACGGTATGCCGGGTATTCACCATGTTATTGCCCGTTCGATCAAGGATATTTTCTGCCGTTACAAAACCATGAAAGGATATCTGGTGAACCGTAAGGCAGGATGGGATACTCACGGTTTGCCGGTTGAGCTGGGCGTGGAAAAATCGTTGGGTATAGCCAAGGAAGATATCGGCAAGAAGATTTCTGTCGCTGAATATAATGCAGCTTGCCGCCGCGATGTGATGAAGTTTACCAAAGAATGGGAAGACCTCACCAACAAGATGGGCTACTGGGTGGATATGGAAAATCCGTATATCACCTACGATAACCGTTACATCGAGACGCTGTGGTATCTGCTGAAAGAATTATATAAGAAAGGTTTGCTGTACAAAGGATATACGATCCAACCGTATTCGCCGGCAGCCGGAACAGGTTTGAGTTCGCACGAGCTGAACCAGCCGGGATGTTACCGCGACGTGAAGGATACGACCTGTACGGCTCAATTCCGCATTCTCGATCCGAGGCCGGAAATGACACAGTTTGGCGAACCGTTCTTCCTGGCATGGACGACTACTCCGTGGACATTGCCTTCCAATACGGCGCTTTGCGTGGGGCCGAATATTACATACGTAGCTGTTCAGAGCTACAATCCATATACCGGCATGCCGATGACTGCCGTTTTAGGTAAGGATCTGCTGAACGCTTATTTCAATCCGAAAGCGGCTGAACTTGAACTGACCGATTATAAGGCGGGCGACAAGCTCGTTCCGTTTAAGGTCGTTGCCGAATGGAAAGGTTCCGAACTGGCCGGCATGCAATACGAACAGCTGGTTCCCTGGGTGAATCCGGGCGAAGGAGCTTTCCGCGTGATAACCGGCGATTTCGTAACGACGGAAGATGGTACCGGAATCGTACATATCGCTCCGACATTCGGTGCCGACGACGATCGTGTGGCAAAAGCAAATGGCGTTCCGTCGTTGATGATGATCGACAAGGATGGCAACCAGCGTCCGATGGTGGATATGACCGGTAAGTATTATCTGCTGGAAGACCTGGATCCTGAATTTGTGCAGACCCGTATGAATGCCGCCGATTACGATCCGTTCGAGGGTAAGTTCGTGAAGAACGCTTACGATCCGGCAAAGACGGATAAAGACGAGACGTTGGATGTGGAAATCTGTATGATGCTGAAGGTGCAGAACCGCGTGTTCCGTATCGAAAAGCATGTACACAATTATCCGCACTGCTGGCGTACTGACAAACCGGTATTATACTATCCGCTGGATAGCTGGTTTATCCGTACGACTGCCTGTCGCGACCGCATGATCGAACTCAACAATACGATCAACTGGAAGCCGCAGAGTACCGGTACGGGTCGTTTCGGTAAATGGTTGGAAAACCTGCAGGACTGGAACCTGAGCCGCAGCCGTTACTGGGGTACTCCGCTGCCTATCTGGCGTACGGAAGACGGTACGGAAGAAAAGTGTATCGGTTCGGTGGAAGAACTGTACAATGAAATAGAGAAAGCTGTTAAGGCCGGATTTATGGAAAGCAATCCTTATAAAGATAAAGGATTTAATCCGGGCGAATACAATAAAGACAATTACGAAAAGATCGACCTGCACCGTCCGTATGTGGATGAGGTGATCCTTGTTTCTGAAAGCGGCAAGCCGATGAAGCGTGAGACCGACCTGATCGACGTTTGGTTCGACTCGGGTGCCATGCCATACGCACAGATCCATTATCCGTTCGAGAATAAGGAAGCGTTGGATAATCGTGTGGTTTATCCGGCGGACTTTATTGCGGAAGGTGTCGACCAGACCCGTGGCTGGTTCTTTACCCTGCATGCACTGGCAACGATGGTATTCGACAGTGTGGCTTATAAAGCAGTCGTTTCCAACGGTTTGGTATTGGATAAGAACGGCAACAAGATGTCGAAACGTTTGGGTAATGCCGTCGATCCGTTCTCAACCATCGAACAGTATGGTTCCGACCCGTTGCGTTGGTATATGATTACCAATGCTTCGCCCTGGGATAATATCAAGTTTGATATCGACGGTATGGACGAGGTGTGCCGTAAGTTTTTCGGTACATTATATAATACCTATTCCTTCTTTGCTCTGTATGCAAACGTGGACGGATTCGACTATTCACAGCCGGATGTGGCATTGAACGAACGTCTGGAAATCGACCGCTGGATCCTGTCGTTGCTGAATACCTTGGTGAAGGATGTAGACGAATACTATAATACGTATGAACCGACACGTGCCGGACGTGCTATCTCCGAGTTTGTCAACGATAACCTGAGTAACTGGTACGTTCGCCTGAACCGCCGCCGTTTCTGGGATGGGGGCATGACGATCGATAAGTTGTCCGCTTACCAAACTTTATACACTTGCCTGGAAACGATTGCCAAGTTGATGGCGCCGATCGCACCGTTCTATGCCGACCAGTTGTTCTGCGATCTGATCGCCGTTACCGGACGCGAAACGGTTGAGTCCGTACACTTGTCTGACTTCCCGAAATGTGATGAAGCCCTGATCGATAAAGATCTGGAAGAACACATGAAGATGGCACAGGACGTATCTTCGATGGTATTGGCTCTGCGTCGTAAAGTAAACATCAAAGTTCGCCAGCCGCTCCAGACCATTATGGTGCCGGTTGTGGATGCCCACCAGCAGGAAAGCATCGAAGCTGTGAAGAACCTGATCCTGAGCGAAGTGAATGTGAAGGAACTGAGGTTTGTCGATAACGCTGCCGGAATACTGGTTAAACGCATCAAGTCTGACTTCAAGAAGTTAGGCCCGCGCTACGGTAAGATCATGAAAAGCCTGGCTGCCGCTATTCAGGCCATGACACAAGAAGATATCCTGGCATTCGAATCGGCCGGAACATGTACGTTGAATGTGGAAGGACAGGATGCCACCGTCGAACTAGCCGATGTGGAAATCATATCGGAAGATATCCCCGGATGGTTGGTTGCCAACGAAGGCCGCCTAACTGTCGCGCTGGATATAACCGTAACGGACAGCCTGCGCAAAGAAGGTCTGGCACGCGAATTGATAAACCGCATCCAGAACCTGCGTAAGAGCAATGGCTACGATATAACCGATAAGATCAACGTAACCGTTCTTTCTTCAGACGAGATGGACGAGGCGATCAAGGAATATAACGAATACATTGCGAACCAGGTACTTGCCGTTTCCGTTGAAATAACGGAACATGCGATAAGCGATGCGACGGTACTTGACTTCGAGGATTTCAATCTCTCGGTTCGCATTGAAAAAGAATGAATTTTTAGATAAAAAATAAAGGCATCCCTTGCCGCATATAAATATTGTCGTATATTTGGACTGCGACTTTGGATCGCCTGATATGTATTATGATTGTGGAACCTAAAATTAATTGAACCATGGCAGAAAAGACAAGATATTCGGATGCTGAACTCGAGGAGTTTCGCGCCATTATTTTAGAGAAGTTAGAGGTGGCCAAAAAGGATTACGAGCTGTTGAGATCGGGTGTAACCAATTCTGATGGTAACGATGTGGCTGATACGTCTCCGACATTTAAGGTGTTGGAAGAAGGTGCCGCAACATTGTCGAAGGAAGAGGTCGGACGTTTGGCGCAACGCCAGATGAAGTTCATCCAGAACTTGCAGGCTGCTCTGATCCGTATTGAGAATAAGACTTACGGCATTTGTCGTGAAACGGGTAAGTTGATCCCGAAGGAAAGACTTCGTGCCGTACCTCACGCTACTTTGAGCATCGAAGCAAAACAAGGAGGTAAAAGATAAATGAAATTTTCAAAAGGTTGGGGAGCAGTGTTAATCGTAATGCTGCTCCTTATTCTTGATCAGGCTCTCAAAATCTGGATCAAGACACACATGCAGCTGCATGAAAGTATAGAGATCACTCCGTGGTTTTATCTGTACTTTACCGAGAACCCGGGAATGGCTTTCGGGATCGAGGTGATTGGCAAACTGTTCCTGTCCGTCTTTCGTATTGTGGCGGTAGGCTTTATCGGCTATTATCTGTATAAGCTGGTGAAGGAGAAGTACGGTTTTGGCTTTATAGCGTGTGTCGCCTTGATTTTTGCCGGAGCAATAGGTAATATAATCGACTCTATCTTTTATGGTGTGATCTTTGACCATAGCTTTGGGCAGATTGCATCGTTTATGCCGGCCGACGGGGGATATGCGACCTGGCTGCATGGGAAAGTGGTCGATATGTTTTATTTCCCCTTGATCCAGACGGTTTTGCCGGACTGGCTTCCTATTTGGGGTGGAGAGGAGTTTATTTTCTTCCGTCCGATCTTTAACCTGGCGGATTCGGCAATCTGTGTAGGTGTTTTTCTCTTGTTGATATTTTACCGGCATACATTGTCGGCCAGTCTTTCGAAAGAAAAGGAAAAGAAATAAATGCGGAATAAAATGCGCAGATATGGCGTTGCTTTGTTGATGGTCTCTTTATTGCTTTCATGCAGTAAAGTGCCCGACGGTATTCTCTCTGAGAAAGAGATGAAAGCCGTACTGATAGACATGCAACTGGCTGAGGCCATGATTAATATGGATTATAAAACGTATAAGGACGATGCCGATAAGGAGGCGCTTTATCAGGCTGTATTCCGCAAACATAAAATAGAGCAGGCCGTATATGACAGTTCGCTTGTGTGGTACGGACGTAATCTGGATGTATATATGCAGGTGTACGATCTGGTACTGGCTGAGTTGAACGAACGGCAGAAAGCGCTGGGTGATGTGCAGGCGAATGCCGCTCCGGTATCGAAGCAGGACTCCGTCGATATCTGGCCGCGTCTGACTTATCTTACTTTTGAACCGAATGCCTTATTCAACGGGGTGATGATCGATATCAAACCGGAGACCAATTATCCTTCCGGAAGTACCTTCGTATTGGGAATGCGTGTCTGGGGGTTGAATGACGGCATGAAGAACCGTCCGGAAATCCGCCTGAGTGCTAATCAGGGCGATACGATTATAACCGTAAACGATAAAATAGTGGAAGACGGTTATCACGAAACCATTTTGCGTACATTGCCTACTAAACAGGTGAAAGAGGTCTATGGATTTATCCGTTTGGATGGAAAAGATGATTCGACTTCTTATTCCAAAGTATATGTCGACAGCTTGAACCTGATGCGCTATAATTACGGACGGCTTCCGGATCCGACCGACTCGGTAAAGGTGGCGGTAGCTGCTAAAGATTCCATCTCCAAGTGATCTGATATGCGCCGGATTGCATCACATTATATATATTGGAAGAAATGGTACCGGATGCATTACCTGGAACTGGATGCGGAAGGGCGGTTCGTCGGTGTTTTCCCTTTGGAGCAGGAGATTGCGAATACGGAGTTTTATGATGGGACTTTGTTGTTCGTACCGGCGACAATGGATTTTCCCCCTGCCGGCATGCAATCTCTATCCGAATGGCTGGCTGTCACCGATCCGGTTACGGAACCATCCTTAGTACATATATACCGTTTAATCGGCATTTCCCCGTCGACGCCTGAATTCGGCACAGACAACGGCGGTCGCGATTGCCACATTCAGCGACTCTGAGCTTTCCCTCTCTTGCGGGTAGTTGGGGATATAGAGCTTTTCGTTGACCAGTTCTTCTATTTCCGGGCGGATGCCGTTTCCTTCGTTTCCCATGATGATAATGCCGGTCTCCGATAATTCTTTCGCATACATGTTTTCGCCATCCAGGAAAGTGCCGTACAGCGGAACCTGTTGTTCGGCTTGTTTTTTCAGATAGGCATGCAGGTCGGTATAATGGACTTTGACATGTACAAGTGCTCCCATTGTGGCCTGTACGGTTTTAGGGCTGAATACATCGGCTGTATCCGGGCTGCATACGATATGTTCGATGCCGAACCAGTCGGCTAGCCGTATGATCGTACCCAGGTTGCCGGGGTCTTGTATCCCATCAAGTGCCAGGATAAGCTGGGTGGCAGGGTTCGCTTCTTCCAACGACCAGACCGGACGTTTGAAAACGGCCAGTACGTCTTGCGGGGTTTTCAGGAAACTGGCTTTGCGGATATCGTCGTCGTCGGCTTCCAATAGTTCTTTGGCGGGTATATCGCCCTGGGTTGCCATCCAGGATGGTTTGGCGATCAGCAGGTCGCATTCGAATGCATGCAACATATCTGCAACCAGTTTATTTCCTTCGGCGACAAACGCATTTAACTCGTTACGAAACTTCTTTAATTCCAGCGAACGGATCTGTTTTACTTTCGACTTACTCAGCATCTTTACTCTTTTTACAAAGCAAAAGTACAGGATTTTATTTAATTTCAGCTACATTTGCGTTCGTAAAAGGTCGAATGATGAAGGGAATCCTCCATATACTATATTTCATATCTCTTGTTTGTATACTGGCCGCCTGCAGTACGACAAAATATGTCGGTGACGGAGAATATCTGCTGGATAAAGTAGAGATTGTTTCCGATAATAAGTCCTATAAAGCGAACGAGCTGAAGCCTTACCTCAGGCAGCAGCCCAACTTTAAGGTGTTCGGACTGATGAAGTGGCAGCTTTTCGTGTACGACTGGTCGGGACGGAATGAGAAACGCTGGCTTAGCAAGCAGCTTCGCCGGATCGGCGAACCGCCGGTTATCCTCGATACTACGCTGGTTGATCAGTCGGCGGAGGAGTTGAAGCGTTTTTTTATTAATAAAGGATATGTAAATGCAGAAGTTTCGGCTGCGATAGATACTTCCCGGCAAAAGAAGGCGATTGTCACCTATAAGATCAATTCCAATGAGCCGTACCGGATACATAATTATACGATGAACCTGGATGATCCGAAGATCGACAGTATTGCTCATTTGAAAACTCCGCGCCGTTCTGCCGTTTCGTCGGCTTTCCGTATCTCTCCCGAAGATTATACCCCTTTAGTGAAAGATAGTGCGCTGTTTGACAGGGATGTACTGGATAAGGAGCGCCAAAGGATCACAACATTGCTTCGCCGCAGAGGATATTATGCTTTCAACCGCGACTATCTGGCTTATCTGGCAGATAGTTCTTATAATAAGAGTATCGTTGATCTGGATATGACCTTGAAACCCTATCGCCTGCTTAAACCGGACGGTTCGGTTATCGACACCCTTCATCGGCAGTATTATATAAAAGATGTGACGATCGTAACGGATTATGACCCGCTGAACCAGACGCAAAGCGATCTGAGTTTTACTTCGGATGATTCGGTTAAAATTGGAGATTTGCAGATACTTTATGGCAAGAACGGAAGAAGTATCCGTCCGAATATCTTGCGTAAAAGTACCTATATTACTCCGGGACGCCTGTTCAATGAGCGTGGGGTGGAGCAGACTTATTCTTCTTTCGCCACACTTCGGGCTTTGAGGAATGTGAATATCCGCTTTACGGAAGTCAAAGAACAGGATACAATGAAGTTGCATTGCACGATTCTGACATCGCCTGCCAAGTTGCAGGGTTTTGGTGTCGACCTGGAGGGAACGAACTCGGCCGGTGACTTGGGTTTCGCTTCCAGTTTAAACTATCAGCACAGGAACCTGCTTAAAGGATCGGAAGTGTTCTCTGCTAAGGTGCGGGGGGCTTACGAGGCGTTATCGTCCAAATCGGATGGCAGCAGCTACTGGGAGTTGGGAGCGGAGTCGTCGCTGTTGTTCCCGCGCTTTTTGTTTCCTTTTGTAAGTGAGAGTTTTAAGCGGAAGATAAGGGCTTCTACGGAATTCAAAGTCAGTTATGGTATTCAGACACGTCCGGAATACCGGCGTGCCATTCTCTCCGGAGGGTGGAACTATATATGGCAGGACCGGTCGAATATGCAGGCCCGCCATACCTTTAAGTTACTGGATATTGATTATATACATTTACCGAAGATCGATACAACTTTTGAGAAGACACTGCCTGAGGCGATGAAACGGTATAATTTTACAGACCAGTTTGTTGTCGGTTCCGGATATACTTATTCGTTCAGTAATTACAATCCCCAGAATCGTTTGAAGAATACACATTCGCTGCGTGTGTCGTTTGAGATGGCAGGTAATATGCTTTATGCGATTTCCAAACTTACGCATGCAAAGAAAGACAAGGATGGTTTGTATAGTTTGTTTGGAATCAACTATGCCCAGTTTGTAAAAGGAGATGTAGATTTTAGTAAAAGCTTTGTGCTGGATAGCCGGAATAAAGTGGCTTTCCATGTGGGGGTAGGTATCGGATATCCGTATGCCAATGCCAAGATGTTGCTGTTCGAACGCAGTTATTTCTCAGGTGGAGCCAATAGTGTCCGCGGATGGTCGGTCCGTTCTTTGGGACCAGGTGGAATGTTGGCTGATTCTGTTAAAACTTTTGCCGACCAGGTCGGCGATATGCGATTGGATCTGAACCTGGAATATCGGACGAAAATGTTCTGGAAATTTGAACTGGCCGCCTACGTAGATGCCGGAAATATCTGGACGATGCATAAGGATAAGCAGCGTGAAGAGGCTAATTTTGACTTCTCCCGTTTTTATAAGGAGATTGCTGTCTCTTATGGTTTGGGTTTGCGTCTTGATTTCGATTTCTTCCTGATCCGTTTTGATACAGGTATGAAAGCGTATGATCCTCAACGAAGAGGTAAAGACCGGTGGGCTGTCTTGAACCCGAATTTGAAAGATAACTTTGCCTGGCATTTCGCTGTCGGGTATCCCTTCTGATGAAAAAAAGACTTTACTGTTTGTATATACGAATAATAATACTACCTTTGCACCGCAATTAAGGATGGTCGGGTAGCTCAGCTGGATAGAGCAACAGCCTTCTAAGCTGTGGGT